>CALZOH010000095.1 GCA_945827465.1 uncultured Prevotellaceae bacterium | reverse complement strand
GGACGGCCATTTTTTTCATGAAAAAACCGTGTTTGAAAATTGAAAAGTGGTTTTTCTCGCGACGAAACCATTTTTGAAAATTGGACGGCCATTTTTCCATGAAATTTATGAAATATGAATTTTAAATAATTGCATTTAGACAATGAACCAACTGAAAGCCGGAGCAGCGTTGAACTATATTGTTATTATTTTAAATATAACAGTAGGGTTACTTTACACCCCTTATATGCTGCGCATGATGGGACAAAGTGAATATGGATTATATTCACTTGTTGCTTCTGTTATCGCCTATTTGATAGTTCTTGATTTAGGACTTGGTAATGCTGTTATTAGATATACCGCCAAATTCAAGGCTGAGGGAAAAACCAAGGAACAATATGAGATGTTCGGGATGTTCCTAATTCTTTATTCAGTTATCAGTTTAGTGGCATTGATTGGTGGCATAGGTTTATATCTGAATGTAGACACTATGTTTGGAAGCACGATGACAGAAGTAGAACTATCTCGTGCTTCTATCATGATGCTTATTCTCATATTCAATCTTGTTTTTACTTTTCCAATGAGTATATTCGGTAGCATTATGTCTGCATACGAGCAGTTTGTTTTTCCAAAAGTTGTCAATATCATTAGAATTATTCTGAACACAGTTGTTATGATAGCCTTACTTGAGATGGGATATAAGGCAGTAGCTATGGTGATTCTCCAAACCCTATTTAATGTAGCTACTCTTATCATTAATTACCTTTATTGTAAATATAAATTGCGAATTAAAATACATTTCGCGAAATTCAAATGGGGCTTTCTATCTGAAGTTGCTATATATTCTTTTTGGATCTTCCTAAACATCATCATGGATAGAGTGTATTGGAGTACTGGTCAGTTTATATTAGGTGTTGTGTCTGGTACGGCAGCAATTGCTGTATTTGCTGTAGCAATTCAACTTCAAGCTATGTATATGCATTTTTCCACAGCCATATCCAGTGTATTTCTACCAAAGGTTACTGGCATGGTGGCATTGCGTAACGATAATGTTGAAATATCCAACTTATTCATTAGAACTGGACGTATTCAAAATATTGTAATGGCAATGATATTGTTTGGTTTTTTAACTTTTGGACGCTCATTCATAGTTCTTTGGGCTGGTCCAGAATATATTGATGCATATAAGATTGTCTGTTTATTTTTTATATCATTGTATATACCTCTGATACAAAACTTAGGCATGGCGATTCTGCAGGCACGAAATCAGATGAAATTTCGCTCGTTGTTATATATAGTAGTAGCAGCCACTGCATTGGTCCTACAATATTTTTTTGCAAAATTATGGGGCGGGTTTGGCTGTGCTATAGCTATATCGGGAGCGTTATTCATAGGTCAGGGATTAATTATGAATATATACTACGAAGTTAAGCAAGGAATCGATATAAAACGATTTTGGAAGGAAATAACGAAAATGAATATTGCTCCTTTAATTTTGAGTGTTTGTTTTATATGTGTCATGTATGATACTATTATAGATACCTGGTTGAAACTTGTTTTGTGGACATGTTTTTACATGTTGATCTATATTGTTCTACTATATAATATCAGTCTAAATAAATATGAGCGAGCTCTTTTTACTGAACCAGTAAAGATAATTTTCAGACGCTAAAGGATTGTGTTCTTTGTTCTCGATTTCTTAGATGTACTTTTCATCAATTGTTTAGGTAATGATACATATAACAAATAAAAAGTATTGTTGTGGTTGTAGTGCTTGTGCTTCTATCTGTCCTAAGCATTGCATTACGATGCAAGCAGACGATAAAGGATTCCTTTATCCAGTAGTCAATGAATTAGACTGCATCGATTGTGGACTTTGTGAGAAGGTGTGTAATGAACTTCATCCCTTTGAGGAGAGAACGCCACAGAAAGTCTATGCTGCTATCAATAAGAATGAGCAAATACGGATGAAAAGTTCTTCTGGAGGCATTTTTTATCTGTTAGCAGAAAAAATCATTTCAGAAGGTGGAGTTGTCTTTGGTGCTCGCTTTGATGAGCAGTGGCAGGTGGTGATAGACTATGCCGAAACGATGGAAGGTGTAAAGGCATTCATGGGAAGCAAATACTTGCAGGCGAGGATGGATACTGCATACACAGATGCCAAGCGGTTTCTGACTGAAGGGCGTAAGGTGCTCTTTTCTGGTACACCTTGCCAGATAGCAGGTCTGCATCATTTACTCCAGAAGTCCTATGAAAACCTTTTGACTTTAGATGTTATTTGTCATGGTGTACCAAGTCCACTTATCTGGAAAGAATATCTTGAAAAATTTAAATTACGCCCGAAGGGCGTCGCTGGAAAAAATACGGTTTTGTCATCTTTAAATGAAGTACCCATTATTATGGGTATCTCATTTAGAGATAAGTATAATGGCTGGAAAAAATACGGTTTCTCAGTCCATAAACAATTAAACAATAAAGAACACGTATTTAGAGAACCAATGGAAAAGAACTTGTATATGAGACTTTTCCTTAATAATATAATATTAAGGCCCTCGTGTTATAAATGTCAATCGAAATCAGGAAAATCAAATAGTGATATTTCGTTAGCTGATTATTGGGGGATTTGGCGTATATCTTCTAAAATGTATGATAATAAAGGAACTTCTTTGGTATTGGGAAACACACAAAAAGGAATAGATATACTTCGTGGAATTAATTACAAGTATATTGAAACTTCGTATGCAGATGCTTTCCGATACAATCCGGCCATAGAGAAATCTTGTTTAGAGACTGCGGCTGTTGAAGAGTTTTGGAGTATTTATAGGACAAATAGACTGAATGGTATGACTGATTTCTTGAAGAAATATGAAATATCATTTCTTGAAAGTACTTTCTTAAAATTGAAATCTATCGCAAGTAGAATAATAGAAATATTTTATCGTAGTTAGTCGCATGAGAATAGGATTATTGACGTTTTGCCATGGTACAAACTATGGAGGTATTTTGCAATGTTATGCAACTCATAAACTGCTTGAAGCAAAAGGACACAATGTGGAAGAAATCTTTATTACAGGATCTCGGTTGAATATCGTATCAAGATTATGTAATAAGATGCGAACTCTTCATTCTCCAGCCCAATTCATTAAAGTAATTAGGGATAGATTGAAAAATAGTGAGATAATCCCGAGTTCAAATAAAGATTTGCTGCCAATATTTGACAAGTTTAGGGAAGAATATCTGTGTTTATCACCATCATTGGAAGTAGATACTATAGGAGAATATGCTAACAGACATTATGACATGATTATAGTGGGTAGCGATCAAGTTTGGACGGATATCTATGACAAACATTCTATTTATTTTCTTGGATGGAGTCCTTCTTTCAAAGGGAAGAAAATAGCACTTGCAGCTTGTTCGGCTCATAAACACGTAAGCAAAAGTAGGAATAAGACCCTTAAACCTTTATTGCAATCATTTGATAGAATAACGGTCCGAGATAATAGAACTGCAGATTTAGTAGAAAGTATAATCAAGAAAAGACCTTCAATTATTGGTGATCCAAGTACGTTTTATGGATACAAAGAGTTTTTGTCAGACAAGATTGAGAGCCCATATATTTTTGCGTATATTTTAGGAAACGAAATAAATGGAGGACATGCTAAAGCTCTGCAGAAATTGAAAAGAAAGTATGGAAATATTAGGGTTAGACTGGTTACGATAGGACGATGTGATGAATCATTACGTTCTGAGACAGATGAAATATTATTCGCTTGTTCACCTCAAGACTGGGTGGATTTGATTGCAAAAGCTACATGTGTATATACAGATTCATTTCATGCTGTATTATTTTCTTTAAAGTTTGGAACACCCTTTATTGCATATTATACAGAAGCTATTCGTGCATCAAGACTTAAATATTTGAAAGAGTATTATAATCTTCGAAATATTGTGGAATCTGTGGATGACATATCTGTCAATTGTATTATTAGCAAGAATGTTAATAGCAACCCTGAGGATTTCTATACAATTATCGAATAATGTTGTGTATATGTGATTTAGGATAAGTCATGATTTTATACCTTTTTATTTTTATTTTGTGCCTGTTCTTAGCAATCAGTCAAAACTGCCGATTAGCTTATTGTGGTGATTCATCTCGAGCATTTTGTTCGAATAATAATGATGCCAAAAAGGTTTGTTTTGTATTATTCATATTAGCATGTGTCGTCGGTTTTCGCTATGAGTTGGGTGGTACGGATTATGATTACTATGGATATTTCTATAGAAAAATAAGTGGGTACAATGATTATTTTACTGCACTTGCTGATAGTGAATATGAGATTGGTTATACTACGTTCGTCTATTTATGTTCCAATTTTTTACATCTATCCTTCAATGGCTCTTTGTTGTTAGAGGCATTTATTTTCTATATCCTAATGTATGTAGGCCTAAAACGATACATTCCGAATTGGGGTATCTTATTTATGCTTTTTCTATATAAAATGTTCTTCTATGTCACTTTTGTGGCGATGCGACAATCTATGACTGTTGCAGGTTTCTTTTTAATTTTGAAATATTTGGAAGAACGTAAGATATTAAAGTATTATGCTTCTTTAATGCTTGTTTCTTCATTTCACTATGGAGCTCTACTGCTTTTTGTTTTGTATCCTATCTTCAGTTTGAAGATCACTAAAAAGAGGTTATTAGTTATAGGGCTTGTTTTTCTCTTGTCTTCTGTTTTTTCCGGACTAACTGGCTCCTTATTAAATGTAGTTATATCTGTTTTGGGATTTTCACAACTAGAAGATAAAGCAGCTGGATATTCTACTGATTCCTATTTAAGTATACTTTATACAGTGGAATACTATTTACTATACATTCTATTGTTGAGTAATTATGATAAGATAAAACAAAAGTTTGAATATACGGATTTTTCGATAAGGTTATTTCTTATTGCAATGCCAATGGTGACATTATTTCGATCTACCATTATTCTTGTGCGTGAATTGTATTATTTCTATCCATCTTATGCAATTTTAATGTGTTATATTTATTCTGTATCAAAACATAGAAAGTTATGGTTCTCAATCTTCACTATATTATGTTTGTTTGGTATGATAAGATATATTATATATTTTGATAATGGCCATTTTATGATATACAAGACTTGGTTATTAAATCCAACAATTCATTTTTTTCAATCATGACGATTACAATATTTACACCAACATTTAATAGAGCTTATAGACTACCTGCTCTATATGAAAGCCTAGTACAACAAACTAACAAGGATTTTGAATGGGTTATAGTTGATGATGGTTCAACAGATAGGACTGAAGATATTGTGAAGGAATGGATACAAGAAGAAATAATTCATCTACGATATTTGAAGCAGGAAAATGGCGGTAAGCACAGTGCTATTAACCGAGGATTAGAAGAAGCTATTGGAGAATTGTTCTTTATCGTTGACAGCGATGATATCCTTACTCCCAATGCAGTTGAAATAATCAAAAATCGATATAAAACAATCAAAGATGATGAATCTTTCTGCGGTGTATGTCCACTTAAGGTTGATAAAGATATGAACAAAATTGGCGGTGATTTCCCCTTTGCAACACTTGATTGCAGTTGCTTAGACTTTAGATATAAATATCACATAACCGGCGATATGGCAGAAGTTGTACGCACTGAGATTTTTCGCAAGTTTCCATTTCCTAAAATAGACGGAGAGCGGTTTTGTCCTGAGGCTTTGGTTTGGAATCGTATGGGTTTACAATATAAATTTCGATATACCAATGATAAAGTTTATGTGTGTGAATACCTTTCCGATGGTTTGACCGCTAAAATTACAAGAATACGTATGCAAAGTCCGGTTGCAAGTTGCATATGTTATTCTGAACAGGCTTCTATGCCTGTACCATTCAAGATTAAATTAAAGTCAGCGATTAATTATTGGCGATTTTGGTTTTGCCCATCTAAAGACAAGAAGCCTTCAATATCACTTATCTGGTGGTGGGTGATGCTACTTGGATTACTGATGCATTTATATGATAAAACAAAATTTAATTAAGTATGAGAAATGTAAGAATACCAAAGATTATCCATTATATATGGTTAGGTGATCGTCCTTTTGATAAGACATCTATCAAATGTATGAATACTTGGAATAAGTTTTTGCCAGATTATGAAGTTATAAGATGGGATGATGAAAAATGTAAGGAAATCATAAGTCAGTGCAAGTATGCCTCGCAAGCGTATGCTGCGAAAAAATATGCTTTTGTGAGTGATTATATTCGAGTGTATGTTCTCTATCATTATGGTGGCGTATATATGGATACAGATGTGCAAATCTTTAAGAACATTGATAAGTTCTTATACGATGAGGCTTTTACGTGTTTTGAAAACGCAACTATGATTCCTACGGCTCTTATGGCCTGTACAAAAGGTAATGATTGGATGAAGGCATTATTAGAAGATTATGATGGGCGTAGCTTCATAAAAGAAGACGGTAATATGGACTTAACTACAAATGTTATAGCTATTACGAATAGATCTTTAAAAATGGGATTTATACCAAATGCAAAAGAACAGGTTTTCGGTCCCGGTGTACATGTTTATACCAAAGATTATTTTTGTCCTATTGACACCTATTCTAATAATAATGTATTTACTGAAAATACGTATGCTGCTCATCTCTACAATGGCTCTTGGACATCACCTACAAGGCGAAAACTATCAAAATTAAAAAAGAAATTAGGCATTGATATTTCTAAAGTGCTTCCTAATTGGGTTATAAATCTATTAAGAAAAATATAATGTTTATTTTAGGGATTTATCCAAGGCCATCAAAATGTTCCTTTAGAAAGGAACTATATCTTAGCCTCTTTTTCTTTGGATAAAATGTGAGAACCTTTGGCATTATATTTTGTGTGAAGTTTGCTTTGGAACTACCTTTGCTGCTGATTTAAAATGTTTTTAAGAGACGCTTTGTGAGAACCATAGAACAAATACGCCAACGATTATTGGACGGCTCGCTCCGAGATGATCAATACGTGGAGTTGAAGAGTCGTGTGAGTAATAAGGATACGATTGCCCGGTCGGTGGTGGGTATTGCTAATTCGGGTGGGGGCTATCTGGTATTGGGCGTTAGAGAATCGCCCTACGGCCTGAACGTGACCGGACTGGATCGCGAGGCAGATCAGATGAAGCTCTTGATTGAGTCGGTTTGTCGGGAGTTTAAGATTCAGGTAGACCTTACCTTTACGGAGGAGAGAATCGATGGAAAGGTTGTCCTGATGGTTGGAATTGCTCCTCAAAATAGTATCACCTATTATTCCCGCTCTACTTCGCCGGAAAGACTTTATGCTTTCAAGCGGGATGAATATGGGCGTAACACCCTGAGCGAAGCTTCTAAAACCTATCAGAAGATCTATAAGTATATGACGCTTGAATGCTTTATGCTTAGTTTGTATACGGGTTCATGGCGTTTCTTTGAGCCGAATAAATGGCCGGATAAGTATGAGCGTAGATTTTATTGCGCCGACTACCAAATGCCCCACGCTGAGGCTTCGGCTCCAAAGTTGTTTGCCACTTGTTTGACTCGTGAGAAAAACAGTGAGGCTTCATGGAAGGTGTATGCCCATGGCGAGGGATTGAACCGGCATTGTGTGCAACTTGAAATTGACATTGCCGAGTTTAGGAATCAGTTGGATGCTTCGGGGCTGCAATTGGAAGAGAGAAAAGTGGTGTATTGTTATGATAAATATATCGAGGGCTTACATCAACCGGCGGATAAGAACTATTCTACTTATTTCAAGCCTTTCACGCGCGATCGTTTTATTGCGCTGCTTGCGTTGAAGAGAAAGGCTTATGAGTATGAAAAGGAGGTTCGTTTCTTCTTGATTCCCCGGGATCGGATGGGAGAGAGAAGTCATGGTAAACAGCGTAGTGACTATAAGGATATTTCCATTGATTTTAGCAAAGTGATCAAATCTGTGAGGGTGGATAAGCATTGCTCTCCCATGGAATTGAAATCGCTGCAGCAGGCTTGTTTTGCTGCCGGTATTAATCCCGACATAAAGAAGTATAAGTGTATTGAGAGTAAACATAATAATGAACCACCGAAGGATGCCGTCAGCATTCCCTTTGAATTGTTCTGCATTGACGATATGAAAGGCTCTGCCCGGTTGAAGATCAAGTGATTTTCAACCCGGCGCGCGACCGGGAAATATGAACCGGACTATTCGGGCACTACGGCCTCAGGGTGCTTTAGATGATTTCGTTGATGTTGGTTGTATAATCATTTCATTCCCAAAAAATGTCATTAGTGACACTTTTCTGGAATGGCCACCGGGTTTTGATGCTGGCAGACTCCAAAATCGATGGTTGGAATGTGGAAGATGTTCGTAGCGAAGTAAGACTAATATAATTGATTGGATGAAAAGGAAGAAGATTATCCGTTCGGTGACGGTGCCGCAGTCGCTGGGGCTCTGCCGAGAGGTGATGCTCAGGATGGAGAAGATGGGGTATGAATCGGTGGTGGTGACGAGTCCGGGGGAGGCCTTGGACAAGTTCCGCGAGGAGTGCCCGCAGTTTAAGACGATTGAGGTGCCGATGGAGCGACACATTGCCTTGTTGAAGGATGTGTGGGCGCTATTGACGATGATTGGGGTGATGCTTCGCGAACGACCGTATATGGTGCATTCGATGACGCCAAAAGCGGGACTGCTGTCGATGGTGGCTGCATGGCTGACGGGGGTGCCGGTGCGCATCCATACTTTTACCGGACTGATTTGGCCTACGGCTGTAGGCTTTCGGCGTAAAATCTTGATGCTGATGGATCGGTTGCTTTGTGCCTGCGCCACACACGTGATTCCCGAGGGGCAAGGGGTGTTGAACGACTTGCGCGACTTCGGGGTGTGTCGCAAACCGATGAAGGTATTGGGTTATGGCAACGTGAGAGGGGTGGATATGGAACGTTTCAATCCTGCCAGGTTCGCGCCTGTTCCCATGGAGCATAAACCGTTTACGTTTGTCTTCGTAGGGCGCATGGTGGGTGATAAAGGTATCAATGAATTGGTGGAGGCGTTTACGCGCCTCAATGACAAGTATAGCAAAACGAGGCTACTTCTGGTCGGGCCTTATGAGAAGCATCTTGATCCGGTGAGCGAATTGACGCAGAATCGTATTGACGCTTCCAGAGCAATAGTGGCATGTGGTCCGAAGTATGGCGATGAGTTGCTACAGATGTATGTGGATGCCGACTGCTTCGTGATGCCATCGTATCGTGAAGGCTTCCCGAATACGGTTCTGGAGGCGGGAGCGATGGGATTGCCTCAGATAGTGACCGACATCAACGGGTCGCGCGAAATAGTTATCAATGGCGAGAACGGACTGATAGTGCCGCCGAAGGATGCCGGTGCGCTCTATGGGGCGATGGAACGGATGCTGACGGACGAGCCGATGCGCAAGTCAATGGCGGAAAAGGCGCGTGAGCTGATCGCTAACCGGTTTGAGAAGGGGTTTGTGCAACAATGTTTGCTTAACTTCTATGAAGAGGTAATGAGGGGTTAGCGATGGCAATAGCTAAAGAATAAAACACTTAAAACTGAGAAAAAATCAATATGTACAAACATTTTTTCAAGCGGGTGATTGACTTCACCATCGCATTAGTCGCACTATTGGTCATCTGGCCGATACTGCTCATCATCTACATCTGGCTCACCATCGCCAACAAAGGTGCCGGAGCCCTGTTCTACCAGGAGCGTCCGGGTCTTCACGGCAAGATCTTCAAGGTCATCAAGTTCAAGACCATGACCGATGAGCGTGATGCCGAGGGCAAGCTCCTCCCCGATGCCGACCGCCTCACCAAGGTAGGCGGCTTCGTCCGCTCCACCTCGATCGACGAGCTGCCCCAGCTCATCAACGTGCTGAAGGGCGACATGGCATTGATTGGGCCTCGTCCGCTGCTGGTTAGATACTTGCCATGGTACACGGAAGAAGAAAGCCACAGACATGATGTCCGCCCAGGCATCAGTGGCTATGCTCAAAGTCATGGAAGAAATACTGTGACATGGGATGAGAAACTCGCCATGGATATATGGTATGTAAATCATGTATCATTGAAGACGGACCTCTGTATCATCTTCAAGACCATTAAATCTGTTCTTTTGAGAGAATCGGTCGAGGTCTCTGGTGTAGAAGCACTTGATGTGTGCAGAAAGAAGGAGGGCAGAAAAATTTGACTGATTAAGAAGTCAAACAATTAAAATTATAGACAACAATGAAAAAAGCAATTGTTTTTGGCGCAACTGGCCAACTTGGTTGTTATAGTGCTTTGGCACTGAAGGATAATGGTTTTGATGTCGTAGCTGTAGGTAGAAGAACCTCTGATGGAGGATTCTTTGCATCTAAGAGTATAACCTTTATTGGAGGTTTTGACATTTCAAAGAAAGAAGCATTTGATTTATTACCTAATCAAAAATTTGATGTGGTAGTGAACATGGCTGGAACTATGCCTGCTCATGCTGACAGAAACATGATGCCTTACGTTCAGAGTATCGTTGTGGGCACCGTAAATTTATGTAACTGGATGAAGCAGAATGGAACCAAGCGTATAGTTTTCAATACTACTCCAAGTGATGTAGCAGAGCATTGGGGCGATACGGAGCCTATTGATGATGATGCAACACGTTCTTTCCCCAAGAATGGAAATGACCATGCTGTATATGCGATTTGCAAACGTGCCGCCTGTGACATTCTGGAGCATTGCCAAATTGCAGATGGTTTTGAGCCTTGTATTTTCCGTCATTTCATGGTTTACGGTTGGCATCCTGATGCTTGGTATTACTTGGATGGTGTAAAGAGAATGTTGCCTTGGCGTTATATGATTCGTCGTTGTATCAATGGACAGGGCATTGATGTGTATGGCGATTCTTCTCGTTTGAAAGAACTTCTATATATTAAGGATTTTGCTGCTGCTGTAGTTCGTGCTGCAGAAACTAATATTTGTGGTATTTTTAACCTCCCTGGTTATAAGCCGTATACATTAGACGAGATGGTTGATGGTATCATGGCAGCATTTGCGACAAAGGATGCAGTGAAGACACATCGTCCTGATATGCCTGATACACCACAAATCCTCCTTTCAGGGAAGAAAAGTGCGGAAGTCCTTGGGTGGAAACCGCAGTGGACTTGGCAGGCTGCATGTGAAGACATGAAGGCTGAGTGTCAGAGTAATCCTATCGAGTTGATGTGGGGTGCTATTGAAGAAGAAGACCGAATTAAATAAATCGATGGAAAGAATTAATCTTAAGACATTAATAGAACTAGACAGAAAGTTTGGAACTCCCTTCTACATTATGGACGGCGAAAGGTATCGTTGTAACATCAACGATTTTATAGGTGCTTTCCGCAAACGTTACGACAAGGTGATAGCGGGCTATTCGTTCAAGACAAACTATGTACCTGCTCTTTGCCAGATTGCCAAAACCGAAGGCTGCTATGCAGAGGTAGTGAGTGAGATGGAGTACGAGTTGGCGTGTAAGATTGGCTTTGAAAAGATTATCTTCAACGGGCCTATCAAGCGTCCTGCTGTTTTTAGGAATGCCTTGGAGCATGGAGCTATCATTAATCTGGATTCAGAATATGAAGTTGAAATGGTTTGCTCATATGCTAAAGAACACCCAGAGAAGAATGTGAAGGTTGGTATGCGCATTAATATCAATCTAACAGACGAGAATGGGAACAGTACCATTCAATGTGGTTTAAGGTTCGGTCGCTTCGGATTCCCTAATGACA
>CALZOH010000094.1 GCA_945827465.1 uncultured Prevotellaceae bacterium | reverse complement strand
GAAATTGTCACTTGCGCAAACCCTCATCGCAACCGCGATAGCGAAATTGTCACTCTGACACCGATGCTTCGGCCATCGCGATGGGACTTTGTACACCATGAAAAGACCTTCACCTCATTTGCGATGGAAACAATGCCGGCAAAACAAAGGGTTGGAAGCAAGTGCGAAGGAACTCTACGCACCCTGTACCTGACGATATTCCATGCCCGATACACCAACATACAGACCAACAACCCTATCTCATGGGAGCGATAGGATTCCATTGTAACCGAAAAAAGAAAATCAGAAGAGAAAAAGAGTATTCGTTGGTACACAACTGTCTAATGAGCCCATCGGAGAGGAATCATTCTTCCCCACAACCCCTTAATACAAATTAAAGTTAAAAGACTCCACGGCAAAAGAAAAATCTTTCACAATCCATTTTTTATGACTAATATTGCCACATCAATTATTAAAACACCCAATCATGTATCGAAATCATTGCCATTTCGCATCCTTTCGGATCCTCACATTTGTTGTAGCCTTGCTATTTACAGCTTCTCTTCAGGCCCAAAACAATGATGCTATTGAGAAACTCAAAAAATATTTTACCAACGTAGCTGTTTTCGACAACAACTTCACTCAAGAGAAGGTCTATCTTCACCTTGACAACAACGGCTACTTCCTCAACGAGAAGATTTGGTTTAAAGCCTACGTATTCCGAGCCAGTACCCTTTTGCCCACCAGCCTCAGCAAGGTGCTCTATGTAGAGTTAGTTACGCCCGAAGGTGAAGTGATCAGCCGGAAAATACTGCCTATCAACAACGGACGCACATACGGCGACATTTCTCTTGAAAATATCTTTCAGAGTGGCTATTACGAAATTCGAGCCTACACTCGTGCCATGTTGAATTGGGACTCACATTACATCTATTCGCGCGTTGTTCCCATCTTTGAAGCACCGGCTGATTCCAGCGAGTTTTCAGCTTTGAAAATCGCCGAAGAGAATATTGATAACAAGCTGGTACGCAAACGTCCTTTCCCCACGCCTCTCGTTGACGGAGAATATTCTAAAAATAATCCGATATTATCCTTCTATCCCGAAGGCGGACACATTGTGAAAGGCATCAGCAATCGCGTAGCCTATAAACTGACCGACAAATCGGGAATCCCCCTTGATAACAACATTACGATCTGCACCACCGAAGGCAAAGAGATTGCCACCACAAAACCTCAACATGAGGGAATGGGGCGTTTCAACCTACCTGCCGACTGGAACGGCGGCTACGCCAAAATCACCAATGAAAAAGGCAAGGAACTACAATTCACGTTACCTGAAACGCAAGAAAAAGGATGTGCCATAGAAGTTAGCCACGACGAAGCCGGCAACTTGATACTTACCACCACACCTTCTTCCAACTTCGGTTCGGCCACATTGGGCCTAACCGTCACCTGTCGCGGAGCGCTCTGCTACTTCGACACACTTCAGACCAACGGTAAAACGTCACGAAAAACCATTGCCCGAAAAGCCTTGCGCGACGGTATTCAGCAAGTCACCCTTTTCACCACCGAAGGCGAAGTAATAGCCGAGCGATTGGCTTGGGCCGAACCTCGACAGAAGCCCTTCACGCTTGAAGTGAAACAAAACGAAAGCACTTATCAAGCGTTCGCACCGATTGTGCTGGAGTTTATGCTGAAAGATGCCGACCAAAAACCTCATCGCGGTGAGTTCTCGCTCTCAGTACAAGATGTGAACGGAATGCTCTCGGCCGACATCAGCGACATACGCACCGATATGTTACTGTGCTCCGATCTCAAAGGATACATTCATCAGCCCCAATATTACTTCCAAGAAAAAAATACGCAACGACTGGACGACTTGGACCTCTTGTTGATGGTACAAGGATGGCGACGATACGAATGGAAAGAGATGGCCGGTGTGCAGCCGTTTGAGCTCAAACAGCCTGCCGAAGACGAGCAGCTACTTGACGGCCGCATCACAGACTTGAAGAGTAAAATGAATCCTTTGGCCGGAGTCAATGTCAACCTCATGATGGGTAACGAAGGACGCATTATGCAGGCCACGGCCAAAACCGACGAAAACGGGAACTTTGCCATCTCTATTGGAAAAGAATTCTACGGCGAAAGTGTAGGTTTCCTTGCTATCACCGATGACAAGGACAACAACTTGAAGAGCACCATCGTGCTCAACCGTAATTTCCGACCTCAAACCTTGGCTTACGAGCCGTTGCAATTACAGTTGGAATCACCCCAACCGCTGCAACAAACTTTGAAAAAAGAAACTCCGATTACCTTCCATTGGACCGATACCCTGCCCAAGATTCATTACATCCCGGAGGTGAAAGTACAAACCAAAGACAAATCAAAAGCACCCAACTACGGCGCCCGTTTCACCTATATGGGCGGTGCCATTGCCGGAAAGAAAGCTGCAACGGTTTATTACAACGTGGAAGACGAATTGGAAAGCATGTATGATTCCGGTAAAGACGATGCCCTTCTGTGGGACTGGCTCGCTTCACGCAACAAGCACTTTAGCTATGATCCGCCAACCATAGTTGATCCTGCTAAGTACAGTGAATCGGCTTCAGCACCGCCATTAGACAGCAACCAAAATTATAAATTGACCTATAAGTTGCGCGACGTGATCTTACTGCGTGAGAATAAAGATAACCAGCGGTTTGAAACCAACGATTATTTGACCAGCGAAATTAGTTCTTTGGCCATATGCGAAGACCCCGAAATTATCCGGAAATATTGTCCCGAAGTCGATTTGACCGGTGCACGTCCACCTGTAATGTTTATGCTCTACTGCCGACTTGACAAAGCCCTCCCCATGTCAAAGCGCAAGGGAATGCGTGTCACCACCATCAGAGGATATTCCGGCGTTGACGAATTCTATTCGCCCAACTACAGAATGGAAGCCCGTCCAACCGACAAAGACTTGCGTCGCACACTCTATTGGAGTCCGAACATTACGACGGACGAAAATGGAAAAGCGAGTGTGCTCTTATTCAACAATGCTCGGAAAGACGGACACATCCACGTCAACGCACAAGGCATTTCCGACACCGGCAGCTTGTTTATCTATTCGCCCACTAAATAAAAAGGAGGAAGTCTCTAAATCAAAAGTATTCCGTACTTTTGCACCGCATTCATCAAAAGAAGGAATCCATCAGACAAATGAAAATCCTCATCACGGGAGCAAGCGGCTTCATTGGCAGCTTTATGGTTGAGCATGCACTGACGTTGGGTTGGTCGGTATGGGCAGCCGTACGTCCACACAGCAAGACCATCTGGCTCACCGACGCACGCATCAACTTCATCCATCTTCCGCTGAATGATGAAAACACCCTCCGCCAATCCCTATCCACCTTCAAGGAGAAGGAAGGACGCTGGGACTACATCATCCACGCTGCCGGTCTCACCAAAGCCCGACGAAAAGAAGATTTCATGAAAGTCAACTACGAAGGCACACGCCACCTGGTTTCACTTCTTCAAGAACTCGGAATGACGCCAAAACAGTTCGTCTTCATAAGTTCGCTAAGCGTGATGGGAGCTCCCAAAGAAAAACCTGAGCCTTCCGGCCAATTCCGATACGCACCGCTCTGCTGCACCGATGAGCCTCAGCCCAACACGGCTTATGGAGTCAGCAAGTGGGCAGCCGAACAATATCTGAACAGCCTACAGGATTTCCCTACGGTGATTTTGCGTCCAACAGGTGTTTACGGACCACGCGAACACGACTACTTCTTGCTGGCACAAAGTATTCAGCGCCACATTGACTTCTCGGTGGGCTTTCAACCGCAGGAAATCACATTCATTTACGTAAAAGACCTCGTTAAGGCAGCATTCTTGGCACTGCAACAAGCTCAGCCCGGACAAATCTTCCTGCTTAGCGATGGCAACACCTACAACAGCCGAATGTTCAGCGACCTGATTCAACGCCAACTCGGCGTAAAATGGTTGCTCCGCATAAAAGCCCCGCTGTGGTTGCTCTACGTCATCTGCCAATTTGGCGAATTAATGGCAGCCATCACTCATCAACCCTGCACGCTCAATCGCGATAAATACATCATACTGAAACAACGCAATTGGCGCCTCGACTTAACCACTGCCCTGCAACTGGGATTCCGACCTGAATACGACTTGGAAGCCGGCGTCAACGAAACAATTCATTGGTATCAACAAGAGAAATGGATTTAAGCATCTTCAATTATCAGCGCCCTCTACCGGGACTTATCGGTGTAGAAAAAATCATGTTGGCCTATTGCGCCTTCACTACATTCTTAGGTATCCTGCTCTATCAGCAAATCGATAGCGGACCGTCCTTCTTACTCTATAGACTCTTATTCGTCATCATCACTTTGCTGCTTTGGCTCATCTATAAGAAAATCCCCTGCCAAGCCACCTACGTTGTCAGAGTCTTCTTTCAGATCAGTCTATTGGCTTATTGGTATCCCGATATCTACAACTTCTCCAAACTGGCCAAGAACACCGACCCCATTTTTGCAATGGCCGACCAAATGATTTTCGGTTGTCAACCGGCCATCACTTTCAGTCAATGGCTCAGTGGCTCCTTTTGGAGCGAATTGTTCTATATGGGTTATTTCTCCTATTACCTGATGATTATTGCGGTGGTCATCGTGTCTTGCACGAATCGTTTCCGCCGCTTTGAGCGCACCACGACAGTATTGCTCTGTTCGTTCATCCTCTATTACATTGTTTATCTGTTCTTGCAGTCGGCAGGGCCACAGTTTTATTTCCCCAAAATCGGTATGGAAGCCGTACAAGCCGGACACTTCCCCGCAATTGGCGATTGGTTCCGCTTCCATCCGGAACTCAACTACCCGCATCCGCCGGGATTCTTCAGCGGATTGGTGGCGCAAGCTCAACAGAGTGAATATCCCATTGCAGCTTTCCCAAGTTCTCACGTCGGAATGGCCACGGTTATCTTGCTGCTCATGCGCAAGTTGTCGAAGAAGGTAACCATTGTGCTTCTTCCTTTCTATATCATTCTTTGTCTTTCCACCGTCTACATCGGTGCTCATTACGCCATCGACGTATTGGGCGGACTGATCACGGCTTTCCTCTTTTACTACCTATCGTTGCGCATCTATCGCACGCGCTTCATCCATCGCCCGAAAGGATATAAGACCTACATCAGTCATCACCATCACCGCTACTGATCGCCAGCACAAAACGGCCTTGCATTACATCTCCAGTTCAATGAACGACGGTTTGTCAAACAGTTCCTCTTCTTCCGCTAATGCTAATCGTCAGAGCATTCTACAAGAACTTGCCAACAAAGCACGGAAATTATAACAAATCCGCCGGCCGCAGTAGTGAAATTCTCCGCGTGTACCGTGGTGGCAGTTGGTACAACCTTGCCAAGTTCGGTCGCTTGTCTTACCGTAGCTTCTTCGGTTCCGTCAATCGCTACTGCAACATAGGGCTTCGCCTGTGTCTCTCCGAGTAACGACTATTTCCTAAGCAGGAGTTCAGCATCCGGGTTGGGGCGATTTCAACTCTTCCAGCAAATCGTTAGCGAAGAGCAAGAGGCGATTGGTCACATTGACATCGCTCACGCCACTGTCAAAATCCAAGCTTAAATAGCAGAGTTGCGGGAAGAGTTTGCGCAAACGCGTTTCAATACCTTTTGAAATAATGTGATTGGCGATGCAGCCGAAAGGTTGCAGGCTCACCACGTGCGTAATGCCGTGATGCACCATCGTGGCCACCTCGCCGGGCAACAGCCAACCTTCGCCAAACTGCGCCGACAGCGACACAAAATCCTTGGCCCGTTCGGCCAATTCATACACATCGTCGAAGGGACGGAAATAGCGGAACGAACGACAAGCCGTGTTGACCTCTTCGATGCGATGTTTCACCAAACGATAAAAACCACGCATCAGCAGATAGGGCAACTTGCCCGACTCTATGCCCGTCCGAAAGTTTTCATCCTGATTTACGAAACTCTGCAAGAAGAAATCACACAACACCGGCGGTTCAACCTCTATGCCGTTGTCGACAAACCATTGCGTGATGCCGCGTTGCGCATACCCATTGAACTTCAAGAAGATTTCTCCCACAATGCCCACAAGCGGACAATCGCGGTCCCGACAAATGGCATCAAATTCCTTCGCAGCCGAACGGAGGAAGGCCACCAATTGCTTTGACCGACAGTTTTTCACCGCGTCCTTGGCCACCTCCAGATATTTATCGCGCAATTCCTCGGCCGCTCCCTTACTCTTCTCGCGAGGTACCGACGCATAATACATTTTTGAAATGGCATCGGTATAAAGTATGGTTGTCAGGGCAATGGGGATGATGCGTTTCAGCGGCAATTTGAACGCCGGCTGCTCGTTCTGCATCATGGAACTGAGGGTCAGCGAAACGACGGGCACTTGTCCGTAGCCGGCTTCGACCAACGCTTTTTTGATGAGCGAAATGTAATTGCTGGCCCGACATTGTCCGCCCGTTTGTGTGATGAGTGCCGTCGTGGTGTCAGGGTCGTAGCGACCGCTCTTGAAGGCTTTTACGATGTCGCCCACCACGAGCGTGGCAGGATAGCAGATTTCGTTATTGGCATATTTCAATCCCCATTCTCCCGATGCTTCATCGCTCAATGGCAACACCTCGGCATCGTAGCCGGCTACTGCCAAGAAGGAAGGCACCAAGGGAGTAATGAAGTCCGTGAAATAAGGCACGATGATCTTGGAATGCTGCCGCCGCATTTCTTCGGTATAAGCCGGCGTCGTGACGAACGAATCGGGGTAGGCTGCCGTTTCGGTTGAACGGCTGAGCTGCATGCGCAAGCTGTCAACCACAGAGCGCACGCGCAACTTCAGAGAACCGATGTTGGTCACATCGTCAATCTTGAGTTGGGTGAATACCTTGTGATGGCGGTGTAACAAGGAGCGCACTTCGTCCAAAAGGAAGGCATCGGGACCACAGCCAAAACTGGTGAGCTGCACCATCTGCACCTCGTCGCCCTGCTCGGCCACCCACTGCGCCGCTTTCAGGATGAGTTGCGGATAAGCCCACTGCGACATGTAATGCACTTCGACTTGACGGATGTCATCCCCTCTCACTCCGTCTACCGTCAGGCAATCGGCGCCCAAAGCCGTGACCATTTCCGCCAGTTTGTGCTGCACGAGCGGGTCGGTGTGGTAAGGCCGACCCGCCAAAAGGATGAGCAGGCGTCCGTCCTTTTTACCGGCCTCGCGCACTTCGTCGTTGGCCTGTTTCATGGCCTCCTTAAACTCCTTTTGTGCCTGCAAGGCTGCTGCAAGGGCCTCCTGGCTGCGCTTGCGGTCAATGCCCAGCGTCCGGAGATAGGCCGTCACCTCCTTTTTCAAGGCTTTAAGGTCTTTGAACGTTATCACCGGGGAATCAATGGGCGTATCAGGGCTCATGCTGCTGCGAATCACGTCGGAATAGCCCGACACGATGGGACAATTAAAACTGTTTTGCCCGCCTTCGGGCGTTTCAAACACGACGTAAGGCATGAATATGCGGTCGACCTGCTTTTGCTCCAGATCGAGGATGTGGCTGTGGAGCAGCTTGGCCGGGAAACAGATATTGTCGGCCATCACTGATTTTACGCCTCTCTCATAATGGCTATAGACAGAGGCATCCGACAGCACCACTTCGCAGCCCACACGGCTGAACAGGGTATGCCAGAAGGGATAATCTTCATACATTCCCAAGGCTCGGGGAATGCCGATGCGCAAGGCTCCGGCGGCAGGCTGCGGTTGTGTACGGTCGAAGAGCAACCGGCGGCGTTTCTCATAGAGGTTGACGCCCTTGGTTTGCTGCTCGCCGCGATTGGTAAACACGCGCTCGCACTTATTTCCCGAAAAGAAGGAGGCACCATTCCGGAACGTGTAACGGTTGACGTAGCAATGATTCTCGCAACCGCTACAGTGGAGTTCGCGCGTGGTGTAGGCGGCATTGCCCAACATTTCCGGCAGCGTGAGATGCTGACGCCGGCCGCTGCGGGCATAAAGGGCGCAACCATAGGCGCCCATCAATTCGGGGCAGTCGCTGCGACAGACGGGAGCATCAATGAGCAGCTCCAGCGCCCTCACCACCGAGTCGTTGTGCATCGTTCCGCCCTGCACCACCACCCGTCGGCCCAGTTCTGAGAGTTGTTTTATCTTGAGTACTTTGTAGAGGCAGTTGTTGATGACCGAATAAGAAAGACCGGCCGCAATGTCGCCAATCGTGGCACCTTCGCGCAACACCTGCTTCACCTTGGAATTCATAAACACCGTGCAGCGCGTTCCCAAATCGCAGGGCAGTTCACCCAGACAGGCCCGACGGGCAAAGTCGGCCACGCCGTAGTTCATGCTCTTGGCAAAGGTCTCGATAAACGTGCCGCAGCCCGACGAACAGGCTTCGTTGATTTCAATGCGATTGATGACGCCCTGCTCCACAAAGATGGCTTTCATATCCTGTCCGCCGATGTCGAGAATAAAACTCACATCGGGCACCATGTGGCAGGCGGCCCGATAATGGGCAATGGTTTCGACAATGCCATCGCCCAAACAGAAGGCTTCGCGGATGAGGTCTTCGCCGTAGCCGGTGGAGCAACTGCCCGTCACGCAGAGTTCGGCCCCGGCAACGGTTGCCTCTTCCTGCAACTGCGTCAGCCCGCGGGCCACGGTTCCGATGGGGTCACCGTTGTTGGGAGAATAGAAGGTAAAGACGGCCCGGCCCTCGGCATTGAGTGCGACAATCTTGGTAGTGGTCGACCCCGAGTCGATGCCAATCACCACTTCCTGACGGCCGGCGCGCAGCTCGGCCACGGGCAAGCGATAGCGCAGCTTTTCCTGCTGCCATTGCTCCAACTCGGTTTCATCCCTGAAGAGCGCCTTGAGGTGTTGGCTGCCCGTATAGGTGGTGACCGACTTACGGCCGATGCGTTTCACCAAGGACGAGAGGCTTTCGCGCTCCGAGAGCGAGTGCGCCGAAAGGGCTGCGCCCCAGGCGGGAATGAGTTCGCCGCGCTCGGGCACGATCACTTCGTCTTCCGAAAGGTGCAAGTAATCCACAAAAGCTTTGCGCAAAGCCGGTATGAAGGTAAGCGGACCGCCGCAGAAGAGCAGCGGAGCCGTGATGTCTTGTCCATGAGAAAGTGTGACGACGGTCTGCACGGCCACGGCGTGAAAGATGCTGGCAGCAATGTCGGTGCGGTCCACATTCTTGGCCAGCAGATTCTGGATGTCGGTCTTGCAGAATACGCCGCAGCGCGAGGCGATGGGATAGATGCGATGGGCCTGCAGGGCCAACTGATTGAGTTCGTCAACCGATACGTTCAGCAAGATGGCCATTTGGTCGATGAACGAACCGGTACCTCCGGCGCAGTTGCCGTTCATGCGAAGGTCGGGGCTCTGGCCTTCACGAAAGAAGACCACCTTGGCATCTTCTCCGCCAATGTCAACCATGGTGGTGATGGACGGATAATAGTGTTTCATATAGCGAGCGGCACACACCACTTCCTGCAAGAAAGGTAGTTCGTAGTGCTCGGCCACGCCCATTCCGATGCTGCCGGTCATGGTAATGCTCACCGACGCGTCGCCGAACTGTTCATACAGGCGATGAAGGAAGGACAGCAGTTTCTCCCGAATGCGCGCGCCGTGGCGGGCATAGTCGGAGAAGAGGACTTCACCGGCCTCGTCGGTCACCACTCCTTTGAGGGTTGTACTGCCTACATCTAAACCTATATATATTGTCTTCATGCTATTACCTCCATTTTGGAGCGCAAAGTTAACCAGAAAACGGCAGACTTCAATCTGCCGTTTTCTCCTTTTTCGATTTCCGGAATACTCTTGACTCGTTAAGATAGACTAATTCAGGTGAGCTGTAGGAAATATCTCCGCTTTTCGGGGGCAAACCGCTCAATAGCATAACGCAAAGTGGTTCGGGGCAAGGTGGTAGCGTTCTGCTCCAAGTAGTCGGTCAGCACGGTTTCGTTGCGCTTTCCCACTTCGCGCAACATCCAGCCCATGGCTTTGTGCATCAAACTTTCGGTGTCGCCCTTGAGCAGTTCGACCAGCCGAAGCGTGTCGGTCCACTCGTCATGCCGAATGAGCGTGAGCGTCGACACCACGGCGATGCGTCGGTTCCAGAGCAGCGGGTCGGCCGCCAGGCGGTAGAGCAGTTGCCGGGGATGGGTGAGCAGGTAATGCCCCACGATGCCGGGCGCACTGAGGTCGACCAAGTCCCAATTGTTGATGCGGGGAGCCTGCGAGAGATAAAACTCCACCAGTTCGCTCCGCTCGTCGGGACATTTATTATAGCGATTCAACAGGAGCATCAGGCCGCACAACCGCGCCTCGTGCCACGGGCTCTGCAACAGAGGGGTGATGGTTGCCATGGAGGCCACGAAGTAGCGCCGGGCTGTTTGGCGCACCAGCGGCACGGTGATGCCCAGGAAGCGGTCGCCTTCGCCGTACTCCCCTTTTCCGGTCTTGAAGAACTTCATGAGCACGTCACGCTTTTGGGGCAAAGCCAGCGCCCGGAGTTCTTCGAGTATCTGCGGAGAAAGGTTGCTTTGATTATTGCCCGTCACGCTGCAACCATCTTAACAATTCCTGATGCCAGATTTCGGCATCCTTAAACGACATCTGACTGCCGAAGCCGTGGAAGCCGCCGGGATAAATGTGTACGGAGCAGGGCACCTTGTGGTCGATGAGCGCTTGCGCATAGTTGAGCGTATTCTTCACGGGCACGATGTTGTCGGCCGCCGGAGTCACGATGAAGGCGCGGGGCGTTTCGGCCGTCACCTGCTTTTCGTTGCTGTACTTCTGTTCCAGTTCGGGCGAAGCATCTTGGCCTACGAGCTGATCGTGTGAGCCCATGTGGGTATAACTCTTGTCCATCGTGATGACGGGATAGAGCAATACCTGAAAGTCGGGTCGGGTCTCCTTGCTGCCGTAGTGAGTGGCCAGCGTGGCAGCCAGATGTCCTCCGGCCGAACTGCCCATGATGCCGATGTTGTTGGGATCGATGCCCCACTCGGCGGCATGAGCCCGCACCACGCGCATGGCCTGCTCGGCATCGGCCAGGGGGATGTGATGACGCTGGCGCGGCATGCGGTATTTCAGTACGATTACCGAGATGCCGTTGTGGTTGAGCCACGGGGCGAAATCGTGTCCTTCGTAGCCGATGGCCAGGCCCACGTAGCCTCCGCCCGGACAAATCACGATGGCCTGTCCGCAGGGCTCGGCGGCCAGATGCACATAGAGGCGAGCCTCGGCGGCATCGTCGGTTACTTCACTTCCCTCCCAGAGCGGGAGCTCGAATCGTTGTTGCGCCTGGGCTCCTATGGCCATTGCGCAAAGCATCACCAGCAGGGATGCCATTTTCTGGATGGTCTTCATTGTCATGTTATCTTGATAATAGAATGTGCTGTTAATCGGCAGGCTAAATTACCACGATTTATCGGAATAGCGGATAGGAAAGGGCGTTATTCTTTCGGCCATACCTTCCACTCATCGTACCTGCGTTGAGGTCGTTGCCCGTCGCCTGCGCCACGTGGTACTCGGTTTGAGCCCCTGCAGCCGCTGCAAGTAAGAAAAAGAAGGAAAACAGAAACGTTCTATTCATGAATCTATCAGTTTGGGGTTCATGTATCATGGGTTTTGCCGATGCGCGATGGATCTATACTCACCCTTTCGCGCTGAATACGGATGATTGATTGGATGCTCAAAGCTATCATTTTCCTGCTAAAAACCAAGCAAAGAAGCCGAAGCACGAAGGAGGGGGATGCCCAACTGTTTGGGGAAAGCTTGCTCGGTTTCCGAGGAACACTTTCCCGGGCGGGAAAACCTTGCTCGG
>CALZOH010000093.1 GCA_945827465.1 uncultured Prevotellaceae bacterium | reverse complement strand
TGGGTGAAAATACAATCACAAATCGACCGATTCAATCATCGTGTTATCATCGAATAAATGGTAAATATGTAGGGGTGTATCGCATACGCCCTTCACGGCGGCGAACACGCTCATTCAACGATGGTATTATGTTCGCTGCCAACATTTCATTTCCGCTCACATCAGGGCGTATGCGATACGCCCCTACGATTTTCCTGTGACGCAGAAACAACTGTATTTCCACATCGTGATTTGCGCAATTATTTCACTATCAAAGATGAGCTCGCAAATGGGTAACCATCATCTGCCGGGCGTCAATGGTACTTTCGCGATGGGGAACCATGGTTTGAAATCCGAGCAAAATACATCTTCCACCTGCGAAATGAGGGCTGTTTTTTGCACAAAACGGCTATCGCGACTGCGATGGAGGTAGATCACCTTGCGCAAACGGCCTCCGCATTTGCCGAAATGAAATTGTCCCTCAGACAAAGTGGCGTCGGCAACTGCCGAAGCGATATTGTCCCTTGCGCAAACCGTCATCGCATTTGCCGAAATGAAATTGTCCCTCCGACAAAGTGGCGTCGGCAATCGCCGAAGCGATATTGTCCTTTGCGCAAACGCTCATCGCATTTGCCGAAACGAAATTGTCCCTCCGACACTGAGGCTTCGGCTATCGCGATAGGACTTTGCACACCTTGGCAAGCCTTTCATCGTGTCTGCGAGCAGACTTTTGCCGGTGCGACCCGTCGCATCTTCCGGTGGCGACTGTTGGTTTGCGATGGCGACTATTCCTATCTACAAAATGAGGACGTGCTCTGTCATCAACGACTTGGCACGTCCTTCCTATGTAAATCTAAAATAGTCTCTTAGATATTGGGCGAATCCCACTTGCGAGTTTCACGGCAACGGATGTTGACGGTCTGATCTCCTATCTGGAGGCGGAAGTCCCCTTCTTCAAGAATCCATTTACCGTCTGCACCTACGAATGCCAGGTCTTTAGCGGGTAATTTCAACTCTACCTGACGACTTTCGCCGGGTTGCAGTTCTATCTTGTCGAATGCACGCAGGCGACGCACGTCGGGTATCAGGCTGGCCAACAAATCGGATGAGAACAGCAACACGCTCTCTTTGCCTGCTCGTTGACCGGTATTGGTCACGGTGACACTGACAGTCAATACATCGTCAGCTCCAAACTCCTCCGTGCTGACTTTGAGATCGGAATAAGCGAATGTGGTATAGCTCAAGCCGTAGCCGAAGGCCCATTGAACGGATACTACGGCATTATAATCGTAGGCGCCTTCCATCTTGTCTACTTCCTGGCTCGGTTTATAGTCGTACGTAATCAACGAATGTACTTCTTTGGGATAAGTCATGGGCAGGCGGCCGCTGAAGTTGGCGTCGCCGGCCAATAGGTTGGCCAGTGCGTCGCCGCCGTAATTACCGGGCAACATGATGTCGACAACAGATGCAGCCAATGGCTCAATGTCCTTGATGATGCGTGGGCGCCCTTCGTTGAGCACCAAAACGATGGGTTTACCGGTGCGTGCAAGCTCTTTCACCAAATTACGCTGATTGTCTGAAAGCGTGAGATCAGAGAGATTTCCGGGAGTTTCGCAATAGGAGTTCTCGCCCACGCAGGCTACAATCACGTCGGCCGAACGGGCAGCGCTGACTGCCTCGGCGATGTTGGGCGTGTTCTCTTCCCAGTATGCACCGTCTTCCTTGTAGGTGACGCCTTGCGCCAACTTCACATGGTCGCGGCCGAACTTATTTTGCAAAGCTTCGTAGATGGTGTTGTACTGCTCGGTAAAGCGTTCCGAGTTGGAACCTTGCCAAGTGTAGCTCCATCCACCCAACAAGCACCTCATCTGATTGGCGTTGGGACCGGTCACCAAAATGCGGGTGCCTTGTTTCAACGGCAACAATCCGTCGCTGTTCTTCAGCAACACCATGGATTCTTCGGCGCTATGCAGTGCCACCTCGGCAAACTCCGGTCCGCCGAACTTGGGATAGTTGTTGACATCTTGCAAGGGCTTTTCGCAAAGTCCCAAGCGATATTTGAGGCGCAGGATGCGACGGGCGGCGTCGTCGATGCGACTTTGAGGAATGGCGCCTTCGGCCACCAATTCCTTCAGTAATCCGCAAACATCACACTGATAAGGCTCCATGATCATGTCAATGCCGGCATTGATGCCGAGTCGGAGGGCCTCTTTCTTGTCTTTGGCCACCTTTTCGCGCGTGTAGAGGTTATTAATGTCGGCCCAGTCGGTCACAATCACACCGTCCCAGTTGAGTTCCTCCTTCAGCCAACCCGTAAGGAGTTCGCGATCGGCGTGAACCGGCAGTCCGTTGATGCTGGCAGAGTTGACCATCACCGATAAGCCGCCGGCCAGAATGGCGGCCTTGAAGGGAGCGAAGAACTTTTCACGCAGGTCCTGCGGCGAAATGATGGCCGGCGTACGGTCCTTGCCCGAAACGGGAACGCCGTAACCCATATAATGTTTGGGCGTAGTGGCAATGTGATACTCATCAATATGGTTGGGGTCTTCACCCTGAAATCCTTTCACAACGGCTTCGGCCATGCGACTGCTCAGATAGGGATCTTCGCCATAGTCTTCCCATTGGCGCGGCCAACGCTGGTCGCGGCTGAGGTCGAGTGTGGGCGAAAACGTCCAAGGCACACTGCAGGCGCGCGTTTCGTAGGCTGTAATCTCGGCAGCCTTGCGCGCCATTTCCGTATTGAAGGAAGCTGCTACGTTGATGTTCTGTGGAAACATGGTGCCACCGGCCGTGTAGGTGGTACCGTGGTTCTGGTCCAAACCGAACAGTGTAGGAACGCCCGTATGCTCCAGGCTTTTATCCTGCAGGAGTTTCAGGTAGCGTTGCCATTGTTCCTTGGTGGAGGCGGCACCGTTGGGCGTGTTCAAGAAAGAGCCTACTTTATAGTTCTTCAGCAACGAGTCCAGGTGGGCCTCGTCAATATCAACGCCGTCACCGTCGGCGCGGTTGGTGTACTTCATGGCATCGAATGTCAGTTGGACCATTTGTCCGATCTTTTCATCCAACGACATCTTTTTCAGAGTTGTCTCCACTTGTTTCTCAATGCCCTCATCGCGAGGAATAGCAGGGTCGGGAGTGCCGGGCGACTGACAGCCCATCATGCCGGCAAGGCAGGCAAACAATAATAACTTCTTCTTCATATAGAATGGATTTAAAAACAGTTGTTGCAAATTTAGCACAATCTTTCTGAAACAACCGATAGCGGAATGGGACAAAAATATCTTTGTACGCGAATAATCAACATCCCGCACCCTCCTGATTCGTTGGGAATACCTAATTTTGCAGGCAACGTGGCGGGGCGCTCCTTTCACAAGAGGCGGAGTGACTCCATCTTCAACCGAAAAAGAATGAAAACCGTATTGATAGTAGTGGGCAAGACCCAAAACCGACAATTAGATGCACTCATCGAAGACTATCGGGGGCGCATCGGCCATTATGTTCCGTTCAGCATGGAGGTGCAGCCGGAACTGCGCAATACACGCGGCCTGAGTTTTGAGCAACAAAAGGAACGCGAAGGCAAGGAACTGCTCGGTCGCATTCAAAATGGCGATTGGGTAATCTTGCTCGACGAGCGGGGGAAAGAAATGCGCTCGGTGGAATTTGCCGCCTTCCTCGACAAACGAATGCAAACCAGTCGCAAGCGTTTGGTATTCATCATCGGTGGTCCTTACGGATTCTCGGAAGAAGTCTATCAACGCGCCGACGAACTCTTCTCCCTTTCAAAGATGACCTTCTCTCACCAGATGGTGCGCCTCATCTTTGTAGAACAACTCTACCGCGGCCTCAGCATTCTCAACGGTGAGCCTTACCACCATGAAAGTGAATAACACATTTATATAATAATGATAAGGACAATCTCCGTCGAGAAGAAGCGGGGAACGAATCGATTGCTTAAAAAACCTTACAAGTAGCGAGTATTTCTCAATGATATTTTTTACTTTTGTCGTGAGTTGAAGGAATGCAGAGCGTTGTCTTCTATGGTAAAAGTACTCTTTCTAATTTAGAAGTGACGATTTCGCGTCCGGTAAAAGTCATTCAACAACCCATCAAGAATAATTGATAGAATAAAGAAAACATCATGGTAGAACTAAAGCAAGGAAGTACGCTGAAAGGCGGAAAATATAAGATTGTGAAAATGCTGGGGCAAGGTACTTTCGGTATCACCTATTTGGCGCAGACCCGTATCTCGATGGACGGACAACTCGGCAAGATGGACGTGAATGTCAATGTAACCATCAAAGAGTTTTTCATGTCTGATCTGAATAATCGCTCAGCAGATGGCACGAACGTTGAAAAAACAAGTAGCACGTTAGTCAAAAACTACCTCAGCAAATTTCGCAGGGAAGCCGAAAACCTGGCCAAGCTTCATCATCCCAATATCGTAAAGGTTTTAGAAGTCTTTGACGAGAACAATACGACCTATTATGTGATGGAATACATCGATGGAGAAACCATTGACGACCTGATCAAATCGAAAGGGCATCTCTCCGAGCGTGAAGCTTTGGATATCACCCGGTATGTGTGTGCTGCCTTGTCGTACATGCACGAGCATAAAATGCTTCATCTGGATTTGAAGCCTAAGAATTTGATGCGCAATTCTGAGGGGAAAATCTTCTTGATTGACTTCGGACTGGCCAAACAATATACTGAAGACGGTGAACCGGAATCCAGCACCTCGATCGGTCTGGGTACCCCCGGCTATGCTCCCATCGAGCAGGCTAACTATAAGAAGGATGGTTCCTTCCCTGTCACGCTTGATATTTATGCACTGGGTGCATCCTTATATAAGATGCTTGTCGGGAAAACACCTCCTGAGGCATCATCAGTCTTGAACGAAGGATTGCCGCTTTCGCAATTGAAGAGCATGGGTGTCAGCGACGGAACGATTGACATTGTCAAGAAGGCAATGGCTCCGATGAAGAAGGAGCGTTACCAATCCGTTCAAGCACTATCGTTGGCCATCAAAAATTCTGAGGCCGGCGACACGCAGGATGATGAAGAGAGAACAAGTTATGATGATGAGCCAGAGATAAAGACAAGTCATCACCCGTCAAATAAAGTAAAGGTCAAAGATGCAGACGTCAACAACTCCAAGGCGAAAATGCCGGCGTGGGTTGAAAAGTACGGAAAATATGGAGCCGTGGCTATCCTGCTGATGGTTGGCGCCTTCTTCTTCTTTTCAAATAGGAACGGTTCGCCCGATGCCACTTTCATGGAATCTTTGACAGATAGCATCGCATCTTTGGATAGTGCTGCTGAGATGGTAGACCACCATGTTTTAGAATTAAAAGAATCAGCTAATTCTATGCCGGCCGAGGTGAAAACTAAAATCCAGCAGGAAAATAAGAAACCTGAAGCCAAGGACAACCATGCAGATTCCCGGGAAGTACCATCGCCCACCCAACCCTCAACTTCATCAGGGAAGGTAGAAAGCACATCTCAATCTGCTGCAAAACCCGAACCGGCGAAACCGGTTGAAGCAACAACCTCGAATAATGCGGCCGCTGAATCACAAGCTACAAAGGCAGACGCTATTCATGAAGTGGTAGACGAACCACCGTCGTTCCCAGGAGGAGATGCCGCGCGGATAGCATTCTTGAGCAATAATCTCAGGTATCCTGCAGTTGCAATGGAACAGGGCATTCAAGGAAGAGTGGTGACTCAATTCGTGGTTGATAAAGATGGTTCCATCACAGATGTAAAGGTGGTTAGATCTCTTGATCCGATGTTGGATAAAGAAGCCGTCAGACTTGTCAAAAGTATGCCTAAATGGACCCCCGGTAAATTAAACGGCTCTCCGGTTAGAGTAAAATATATACTTCCCCTATCTTTTAGACTGGAAGAATAATTAGGAATCCATCTCCGGTCATTACCATCATACGGTTGGGTAATGACCGGAGATGTTTTTTGTGTGAACCTTGTTTTTATATGGAAGATGCTAGTTGTAATCAAATTTTAATTATATTTGCAGCGTGAATTAACATTGATTGATAAGTCAAGTGCAAGTTTAACTTGCCGGTTGTTATTTTATATTCTATTTGTCGTATTGAATAATAAACCAATCATACATTTTACAATTATGAAGCAGAACAAAAAAATGATGTGGACAATGCTACTATTAGTTAGCAGTGTCTTTTGTGCACGAGCCGCCGGCGTTCCTTTGCCGGTTCCGGCTTCTGACAACAAAGTTTACACTTGGTCCATTGATGACAAGTTGATTACTGACGTTGCGAATGACGGTAGCGGTCAGATTGTATCGAATGCTCAGTCGAGTGGTGACGGCTCTGCCTATGCCAATTTGATTGATGAAGACATTAACACGTTGTTCCACTCAGTGTGGACCACTGACTATGCGAAGGATGAAGCACCCAAAAACGGTACGGGTTATCACAATCTTCAGGTTCGTTTGAACGAAGCTGTAGACGTCTTCTTCTTCCGTTACATCGGTCGTAACAATGAAACCTATCACGACAATCCGACGGCGATCACCATTTATGCGACCAACGACGAGACTTTGGCAGCCTCTGCCAGTTATTCGGATAGTCCCAATGATAAGTGGGATTTGGTGACCACGTTGAAGGACGGCTTCCCGACCAATAGTGCAGGTCTTTACACCTCACCGGCCATCGTGCTGTCGCAGCCCTACAAGTATTTCCGCTTTGTAGTGACCGAGACCAACACGTTGAATAAGGTTAGCTGGCGTCAGTTTACCTTCCCCGAACTGACGGGTGTCACTTTCAACTTGAGTGAGTTCCAAATGTATCAGGGCTACGAGGTCACCGACCCGTACGACCTGTTGCAGGTGCTCTACAATGAGATCATCGATGCCGGCGTTTCCGTATCAGCCGGTACCGACCCGGGATATTATCCGGAAGAATTGGCCAACAGTTTCCAGCGCAACTTGGTAAAGGCCGAAGAGGCTCTCTCGTCAAGTCAGGGCGATCTTCAGGGCATTTTGGATGCCTTGAAAGCCGATTGGGAGAAGGTACAGACTTCCATGATCGGTATCACTTCCGGTTATTACAACTTTATCAGTGCTTACGGCAACTTCGAGAACAATCAAAACGTCAGGATGAGTCTGCAGGCTGTCACTAACGGCGGCTTGAGATGGAAAGCCTATTCGGAAGAAGACGCCTACAGCCTCTTCAAGGTGGTTGATTTGGGTAACGGTACCTATACCGTGCAGAATGTTGCTACCGAAGAATACCTTTCAACCACACCGGGAACCGCTACAGTACAAACTACGGCACAAGAAAGTACGCCGCAGGTATTCACCTCGGTGGGTTTGCAGCAATTCTTGATTTCGAATACCGAGAATCCATTAGGATATACCGTTGACAATGTGGATGACGGCAAGAATAAGACCGGTAACATCGTTACTTGGACTGGTGGTGTGAACAGTACGTCTTCTTGGTATCTCCATCAGGTGACCGACGAAGACTTGATTCAGCGAGTGATTGCCAGTGCTGCAGCACAAGTGGCTACCGATTTGCTGGAGCAAGCTCTCGAAACCGCCAAGCAGGTGCGCAAGAAGGCCAACGACTACGTTCCTCTTCTGACGTCGGGCAGCCAAATCACCGGTAACTCTATCGACCTCGGTTCGGGTGGCAATTATGGCGCTTTGCTCGACAACAATATCAACACCATTGTACACACCATGTGGAGCGAATCATTCCGTCAGCCGCAGATCGAAGGAACCGGGTGGCACAATTTGCAGGTAACCCTGCCGCAAGCCATCGAAAAGATGAAGTTCTCGTACATCGGACGCAACGTGACCAACGGATGGACAGACTCGCCGAACCATATCACCATTTACGCGACCAACGACGAACAGTTGGCACAAAGTACGGCGGCAGCCGACTCCTTGCTTTGGACTCAGATTATCGACTTGACCAAGGCCAACACCGATTTCCCGGGCAATATGGCAGCTGCTCCTTTCGAGAGCGATGTGTATGACCTTCACGGTGCTTACAAATACATTCGCTTTGTGGTGAAGAACACCTCTTGTATGGATGGCGGTAACCGCGCCGGCGCCTTCGCTTCACCCAATGTAACGGGTGTGACGTTCAACTTGAGCGAATTCCAGGTTTATGATGGAACGCCGGCCTCTTCCTCCGAATACTACACGGTAGAAGGCATGAAGGGCGCTTGCGACGAGTTAGATCGCCTAATGGCTGAGGCTGTAGAGAAGGTGGCTAATAAGACGGCAAAACTGTCAGACGTAACCGCCATTGAAAATGCCTGCAAGACCATTGAAAATCTCTATGTCGACCGCGGCCCGATTCGCGCAGAGATGGCGAAGTTGTTGAACTCAGCCAACGAATTATATGATAATGTCGTTTCGTACAAGGTGATTACCAATGTGTCGAATAACGAGGCCGGGCAAGTGAAGGTGAATTCTTCCATGGGCTACGACCTGAACAACCTCATTAACGGAGACTCTGAAGATGCTGAAGCTATCTACCATTCCGTATGGGATGACATCATGAAGCGCGACGACGTGACTCCTGAAGAATACAAAGAATTCAATGAGAATAAGGGTGGAGTAGGATACGGATACCACAATATTCAGATTCGCTTCAATCAACCCGAAAGCAAGTTCTACTTCAAGTTTACAGGACGTAACAGTGTCAACTGGAGCGACACGCCTAATTACATCAAGATTCTGGCCACCAACGACGATGAACTGGGTGCCAGCGCCGACAATGCCGATGAGGCTTCTTGGGACGAAATCGTTGTGATGGCCAATCGCAGTTACTACAAGTCCATGTACGATCAGGAATTGCCGGCCAACGTGGTCGACGCGAAATTCCCCGACCGTGGTTCGGCCTTGGCTCATTACACATCACCCGTCATCGACATGAAGCAGAAGTATAAATATGTGCGCTTCGTGGTATTAGGTACGAACAATGCCGACCTCTATGGCGCAGACCGTGGTATCAACCGTAACTTCAACAGTCCCGACGTAACGGGTATTTCATGGAACACAACCGAGTTCCAACTCTACGGCGTGGGCGATGTAGCGCAGATCAACAGCGTGGCAGGAATGCGCGAGGTGGCTGAAAAACTCAAGGCCATTCTTGATGTTGACAACGCATTGCCTGAAACGTTTTACGACCAGAAAAAACTGAACGAACTGAAAGCTGCTTATGAAGCTGTTGAGGCTTTGTATATCGACCGTTCAAGTCTGGCCACTAAGATGGATCAGTTGATTCGCGATTCGCGCAAGCTGTACAGCCGCGTAGCCGGTAATCCGCTGGTGATGTCAAGTGAGCAGTTGAGCACCAACAGTGCCGATCCCTCTCAGGGAGGCCCGCTCTCTAACTTGATTGACGACGACCTCGGTACCGTATTCCACAGCATTTGGCTCAACACGAACGAAGACGGTACGAACTTCGGTATGAAGTCTGCAAACATCACCGAGAATGAATGGACCGAACTCATGTCGGCCGATGCCAAATTCTCCTTCTCGGGAATCGGTTACCATAACTTGCAGGTGGCATTTGACCATCCGGTCAGCCAGTTCTTCTACGACTACACCGGCCGTAACAATGCTACCTGGAGCGACTCTCCCACGATGGTTGAAATCTATGCTACCAATGACGACCAGTTGGGCGCAAGCACCAATAACGCCGACCAGGATGCTTGGGACGAGATTGCGACATTGGAAGAAGGAGCGAAAGCCAACAGCGCATTGGCTTACTTCCGCTCTTCCGTGATTGACATGAAACAGGCCTACAAGTATGTTCGTCTCGTCATCAAGCGTACAACTAACTCCAGCCGTCCGGAAAAAGAAGCCGACAACATCAACCGTCTGTTCCGTTCGCCGGATGTGACCGGTATCACTTGGAACGCATCCGAATTCCAGTTGTATGAGTCTGGCGATGTAGCTCAGATCAACTACATTGACGGCATGAAAGAAGTTGCCCAAAAACTGCAGGAAGTCATTGCCGCCAAAGAAGCCATCAAGGGTGACCTGTTGGCTCCGATAGATTACGTGGAATTGCAGGCCGCTTATCAAGCCGTGAAGGACTTGTATGCCGACGCTCCTGCCTTGCTGGCTAAGCTGGCAGAAGTGAATGCCGAGTTGGCCATTGCCGAAATCAGTACTGACAAGGTGGGCTATGCTCCCAGCCAAGACGTGATCGATGCCCTTCAGTCGACTCACGACGCAGTGAAAGGCTCCATGACCAATACGATGAAGAAGGAAGAGATTGACGGTGCCATCGACAAGCTCGCTACTTCGCTCGAAACCTATTACGGCAGCCTCAACAAGGTGCAGCCCAATACTTGGTACTACATCTTGAACTCCGGTTCGGTAGCCTACTGCAACGAAGGTGCTATCAGCATGACCGATGCCAACGAAGGCGGCATTATCCGTTGGGGTGGTGAGGTAACCAATGAAGAGTATTTGGGTAAGGCAGCTTCGATGTGGAGATTCGTTCCCATCGAAGGTCAGGAAAACGCTTATGCCATCCAGAACTATCTGACCACCCATTACATTGGCGCTTATCGTGGAAATGGCAATGAAAACTATCCGATGGTCAGCAATACGCCGCAACCTTATCAGGTGAAATATGCGACCAAGGGACAAATGCAGATCATTTCTCTCGACTCCACCAACGTGGACGCTGTTCCGCTTCATGCACAGGAGGCCGATTGCAAGTTGGTATCTTGGCCCGGTAGCGTGAACTCGGCTTCTGTCTGGACTTTCGAGGCAGTTGAAGGTGACGACGCCTTCTTCACGGTTGAGCCTAACAGCATTCAGATTCTCACCCTGCCATTCGACATGTTGCAAGACGGTGTCACTATCAGCGACCTGAATATGGGCGTGGCTACTTACAAGCTCAAGAACCTGACCGTAGAAGAAAACGGTTCGACCAAGGTGGAACTGACCCTGCAGAATACATTCGCAGCCGGCGAACCCTTCGTCATGGTCTATGGAGACTATGAAGCCTACGAGGCCGGTCAACCCGTTGAACCGATCATCTTCCTCCGCTCGGATGAAATCACCGGTCAGCCCGCACAGACCGTAAATGGTTTGGTGGGAACCTTTGAGTCGTTGCCGCTCAACAAGCGTCGTATGGGTTACATCACTTCCGACGGCTTGCACCTGACATCGAGCACTACGGTCATCAACGCGATGAGCGGATACATCAATCCGACCTTGGTAACTCCGCAGGATGGCGAGACCGACCTCATTTTGACCGTGAATGGAAAGATCGACGGTGTAGCTCCGATCGCTGCCGCCAAGGCAGACGCTCCGGTGAATGTCTATGGCATAGACGGAAAACTCATCAAGCGTAATGTGAAAGCCGATGAAGCAACCCGCCAACTGAAGCGTGGTATTTACATCATCGGTAAGAAAAAGGTTGCAGTGAAGTAACGTTCAATTGATATACCTTCATCAGATAATGGCCGGGCCCGAGGGCTCGGCCATTTATTTTACCATCAAATCGGTCTTCGGCATGTGTTGGGGTTAGCTGGTTGAGAGAATTCATCATGGCGTGTAGCTTGCGGAACTTCCGCAAATGAGCCGCACACTTGCGTGGAGCTTGCGGAACTTCCGCAAACGTCCCGCACGTTGGAGTGAGCTTGCGGGAACTCCCGCAAGTGCCCCGCACGTTAGAGTTGGCTTGCGGGAACTCCCGCAAACGCGCCGCACGGTTGCGAGAAGCTTGCGGGAACTCCCGCAAACGTCCCGCACGTTAGAATTGGCTTGCGGGAACTCCCGCAAATGCGCCGCACGATTGCGAGAAGCTTGCGGGAACTCCCGCAAACGCGCCGCACGGTTGAGTGAGCTTGCGGGAACTCCCGCAAACGCGCCGCACGGTTGAGTGAGCTTGCGGGAACT
>CALZOH010000092.1 GCA_945827465.1 uncultured Prevotellaceae bacterium | reverse complement strand
TTCATTTTCGCTCATTTCAGGGCGTATGCGATACGCCCCTACACCTGTTCGGTTAAATACGATGATTTATTGGGGTATGTGTTGGTTTCATTTCCGCTCATTTTAGGGCGTATGCGATACGCCCCTACGGTTGTTCGGGGAAAAACAGCGGACGATTCATCGTAAAAATCGTACTTTTGCGGTGATTTTCTCAAATCATCATGGATTGACAGATGCTCGTCGGAAACCTTCTCTCCTTCGCGTATTGGCATCTATCCGCAACATACCTATTATATTTATAACATCAAACAGACACTGAAATGGGAAGAAATAAGTTCTCTGCAAGCGAAATTGCTGCTATCAGTAAACTGCTCCGCTTAAAAAACAGCGGTACCCGTTATCAACAAAAGAACATCCGGCACCAATTGAGGGTGAAGTACGAATTCAACATTTCCGACTTCAACGAACAGGGAAAAGCCTTCGGCGAAGAGGACTTGCAAGCAGCCATCAACCGAAAAGCCATCGTCATCCTTGACGATGCCACTATCGCCGATATGAAGGAAAAACGCCAACGTGACCGCGAACGTGACCAAGCCGCCAACCAGTATCAAAAATGACTCCCTTTTCAAAATCTCTTTCTTTTGTGGAGGTCAGGATAAAAGAAATATCGTACTTTTGCAAACCAAGAAACGACTAAATATCCTAATGCGACATACATCAAAACTTATCTACTTCTTATTGGTTGGCATCAACCTCTTGTTCCTTGCACCGCTTAACGTGCACGCCAAAGACTTTGTACTCATCCTCGATGCCGGTCACGGCGGTAAAGATCCGGGAGCACTGGGTACTTATTCAAAAGAGAAGAACATCAACCTGAACGTTGTACTAAAGGTAGGTAAGCTGATTGAAAGTAATTGTCCCGACGTAAAAGTCATCTACACCCGCAAAACGGACGTCTTCATCCCGTTGGACGAACGAGCTAATATCGCGAACAAGGCGAAAGCCGATCTATTCATCTCTGTTCACACCAATGCTTTGGCAAAAGGCAAGCAAATGACGGGTTCAGAAACCTATTCATTGGGTATGGCACGCGCAGGTGAGAACTTGGAAGTTGCCAAACGAGAGAATTCCGTTATCTTGTATGAACAAAACTATCGTGAACGTTATGCCGGCTTCAATCCCAATTCTGCAGAAAGCTACATCATATTTGATTTCATGCAAGATCAGTATATGAAACAGAGTGCAGAACTGGCCAACGCCATTCAAAAGCAATACGCCAGCGTGGGGCGCCCCAACAAAGGAGTTCATCAGGCCGGTTTTTTGGTGCTGAGAGAAACGTCCATGCCCAGTGTACTGACCGAGCTTGGCTTCATCACCACGCCCAGCGAAGAAAGATATCTGAACTCAGCCGATGGCATTAACAAGTTGGCACAAAGCATCTACAACGGTTTTGTTGAATACAAGAACAAACAAACCCGCACTAAGACACCGACCCTTTCAGCCTCCGAATCTAAGACCGAACCAACAAAAGAAACCGAGGAAACGGAAGAGCCGCAACCGGTGATTGGCTCCAATCAGGAGAAAAAAGAAACGGCTCCGAAAGAAGCAGCACAGGCTGAAGAAAAGCAAGAAGTGGCTCCTGCAGCTAAAGAACCGAAAGAAGCGACCGGAGTCGACAAAACGACTGAGACATCAGAGAAGGCCCAGGCAGAAACCGACAAGCCGGCAGAAACAGCCGAGGCCGACAATCAGGCCGTCGTGTTCAAGATACAAATACTGACAGCGTCACGACAACTCCGCCAGGATGCCAGTCAACTGAAAGGACTGAAAGACGTAGGTTATTTTATGGATAAAAACATCTACAAATACACCTACGGATCTACGTCGTCGTATCGAGAGATCAGCCAGCTCAGGAAAACCATTCTGGATAAATTCCCCGATTGTTTCATCGTAGCCTTTAGCGGCAAAGAACAAATCTCTGTTCAAGATGCCCTGAAGAGACAAAAGCCTTAATCACGATCACGTCTAAAAAAGCAAACATAGGATGAAGAAATTCAGCAAAGAAATCAAGATAGCTTTGACAGCCATCGTAGCGGTGGCCCTGCTATTTTACGGGATTAATTTCCTCAAGGGAATCAACCTGTTCAAGACCAGTAGTACCTACTACGTCGTCTTCAATGATATCACCGGTCTTTCCAAGAACAATCCGGTATATGCGGGCGGCTATCCGGTCGGAACCGTGCAAGACATCCGTTATGACTACGACCATCCGGGTAGGATTATCGTGAGAATCGACATCGATCAGCACATGAAGCTTCCCAAAGGCTGTACGGCCGATTTGGTTTCGAGCATGTTGGGAACCACCACGATGAATCTTCGGTTCAAACCCTCTGATACGTTTCTTCAACCCGGCGACTCGCTCACGGGCGCTCCTTATCTCGGCGCATTGGAACAGGCCGGGAACATGATCCCCAAGATTGAACAGATGCTGCCGAAGTTAGACTCCATCATGGGAGCCATCAATGCGCTGCTGGCCGACGAGGCTTTGACCGAAACGCTGCACAATACGGCCGAAATCACGTCCAACCTGAAGCAAACCACGAATGAGCTGAACAAACTGATGGGGAAAGACCTGCCGCAGTTGACGGCCAAGATGAATCGCATTGGCGACAACGTAGAGACCATGACGGCCAAACTCAAAGATGTTGACTACGCCGGAACCATTGCCAACGTAAACGCCACGATTGAAGAAGTCAAGGCTTTCACAGCGTCTCTAAACGAGAAAATCAATTCCAACGACAACAATATCGGGCTTCTGCTCAACGACAGGCAAATCTACGACGGTCTAACACAGGTTCTCACCTCTACCGACGCCCTTTTGACAGACCTCAAAGGACATCCGAAACGCTATGTTCACTTCTCCCTTTTCGGGAAGAAAGACAAGTAAAAAATATTTTTCGGATACAATCGGTTTAATCATAACCATTTGCAAAATATATTTTCGAGAAGTAAAAAAGTAGCTTGCCGGAACAAAAAAAAAGTCGCAATTTTGCAGACAATTTCACCTAAACAATAGGCCGATTCCAATATGACCAAAACAGAAAAACAATGGGCAGATTTTCTTCAATACATCAAAGATAATATTGGAGAACAATCGTTTAATACCTGGTTCGTTCCCGCCAAGTTTGACCAATTTGACGGAAAGAAACTGCGTATCATTGTTCCTACACAATTCTTTCCGGAATACTGGGACGCCCATTTCTCCAATATCCTGAAATCGGCCATCATCAAAATCTACGGTCAAGGGGTGCTGCTCAGCTACATTGTCAAGACCGACAGCGCCAACCCCTCAACGGATATCATCATCAGCGGACCGACTTTGGGAAGAGCCGACGGCGCCAAGCGACGCACCGCTCCGGATTTCATCAATGAGATCTTCACGCAAGTTCCCGAAGACTTAAACCCGAACTTGAACCCGCTGTACACCTTTGAGAACTTCATTGAGGGCGACAGCAACAAGTTTCCGCGTCGAATCGGCTTGACCATTGCCGAAAAGTTCCAGGACGCCTTCAACCCCATCTTCATTTTCGGAGCATCAGGCGTGGGAAAGACTCACCTGGCCAATGCCATCGGAGCCAAGACCAAAGAGCTGCATCCCAATAAACGAGTGCTCTACCTTTCGGCCAATCTGCTGCAAATACAATACACCGAGTCGGTACGTACCAACAAGTTCAACGACTTCATGAACTTCTATCAGTCCATCGACATGTTGATTGTGGACGATATTCAGGAGTTTGCCGGAAAGAAAGCCACGCAGGAAGCCTTTTTCAACATCTTCAATCACCTGCAGCACAACCACCGACAACTGGTCATCACTTGCGACCGTCCGCCCGTCATGTTGGAAGGAATGCAGGAACGGTTGGTGACGCGCTTCAATTGGGGTATCATTGCCGAACTCGAAAGGCCCAACACCCGGTTGAGGTTGGACATCTTGGAGAACCGCATTTCACGCGAAGGGCTTCCCTTCCCCAAAAATGTGATTAATTACATTGCCAACAATGTGACGGGAAGCATTCGCGAACTGGAGGGCGTCATCTCGTCTTTGCTGGCCTACTCGGTGGCCTATGACTGCGATGTCGACATCGACTTAGCCACTAAAACCATTGCACGCACTGTCAATGTGAACAACGACCCCATTTCGCCCGACTGCATTGTGAACAAGGTATGCAAGTATTACCACATCACCAATAAGGAAGTCATGTCGGCCAGCCGCAAACAAGGAATCGTACTGGCGCGTCAAGTGGCGATGTACCTCACGCAGAAATATACCAATCTTTCTTCTTCCCAGATTGGGGTGATTATTGGAAGAAGAGATCATTCCACCGTACTGCACGCATGCAGCACTATCGAAAGGCGTATCAGTGTTGACAAAAACTTCCGAGCGGAAGTCGAGAACATTGAACGCGAAATATTGAAACGGTAACACTACCATCAGCTGCCTATCGTTTCAGGAATGTCCGCGTTGCCAAGAATCATGCAAGCAACGCGGACATTCACAAAAAAAGTGGTAGCTTTGCACCTCAATTCATCAAGATAATAAGATATGTACAATTGGTTTGAATGTAAAATCAAATACGAGAAGACCATGGAAAACGGCCTTCTCAAAAAGGTCACCGAGCCTTACTTGGTTGATGCCATCAACTTTACAGAGGCAGAGAAACGAATGATAGAAGAAATGGCTCCTTTCATGCACGGCGAGTTTCAGGTTGACGACATCAAGCGCGTGAAGATTGCCGAACTGTTTGAAAGCAGCAAGCAAGAAGACGACAAGTGGTATAAATGCAAGCTCAGTTTCATCATCATCGACGAGAAGAGTGGCAAGGAGAAGAAGGCCACCAATCTCGTTCTCGTGAAAGCCATCAACATCAAGACGGCTTTGGCCAACTTGGAGGAAGGGATGAAAACGACCCAAATCGACTACGAAGTGACCGCTATTCAGGAAACCCCCATCATGGACGTATTCCATTATAAGAATCCCGACCAAGCCTAATTATATTCTCAAACCAGCCGCATAATTATTCAGGAAATGAGTATCAGCAGCAAGATTCTTGACATTAAGAAGGAACTCCCTGAAAACGTTTCACTCATCGCCGTCTCGAAATACCATCCCACGGAAGAGGTGATGGAGGCTTACAACGCCGGACAGCGCATTTTCGGTGAGAACATCGTTCAAGAATTGAGGCAAAAGCAACAGGAATTGCCGCAGGACATTCAGTGGCATTTCTTGGGACACCTGCAAAAGAACAAGATCAAATACATCGTTCCTTTTGTCAGCCTGATTCATTCGGTCGACAGCCCGGAGTTGCTCACCGAAATCAATCGGCTGGCTGAAAAAGCCGGACGCGTGGTGCCCTGCCTGCTCCAGATTCACGTAGCCAAGGAAGAGACCAAGTTCGGCTTTACCTTCGATGAGTGCCGCCGGATGCTGCAAGACGGGCAGTGGCGCGAGTTGAGCCATGTCAAGCTGTGCGGCCTGATGTGCATGGCGTCGAACGTCAGCGACGAAACGCAGATCCGCTCAGAGTTTCGCCGGGTGTTCCAATTCTTCCGGGAAATCAAGCAACAGTTCTTCGCCGACGACGACGCTTTCTGCCAACGCTCGTGGGGAATGAGTCACGACTACCCCATCGCCATTGAGGAGGGCAGCACCCTGGTGCGCGTCGGCACCAAAATTTTCGGCGAACGCCCCTCACGCACTTCATCAAAATCATGAACCAACCGATTATTCACTTTACATAGATAAAATCCTTACTGATATGCCACAGATTTCACAGCGAGGCCTTAATATGCCGCAGTCACCGATTCGTAAACTTGCACCTCTTGCTGCGCGAGCGGTGGAACGCGGCATACACATCTATCATCTGAATATCGGACAGCCCGACCTCCCCACCCCGGTTCAGGCGCTTGAGGCCATTCGCAACGTCGACCGCAAGGTGCTCGAGTACAGTCCCAGCCAGGGCTTCTTGAGCTATAGGCGCAAGTTGGTGGACTTTTACGCCAACTATAACATCCACACCTCGCCCGACGACATTATCATTACGAGCGGTGGTTCCGAGGCCGTACTGTTTGCCTTCATGTCGACGCTGAATCCGGGCGACGAGATTCTGATTACGGAACCTTTCTACGCCAATTACCTGGCCTTCGCCATTTCGGCCGGTGCCGTCATCAAGCCCATCACCACCACCATCAACGAAGGATTCTGCCTGCCTAAGGTGGAAGAAATGGAGCGCCTCATCACGCCCAAGACGAGGGCCATCATGATCTGCAACCCGAACAACCCTACCGGCTACCTTTATACCCGCCGCGAGATGAATCAGATTCGAGACTTAGTGAAGCGATACGACCTCTACCTGTTTTCCGACGAAGTTTATCGCGATTTCATCTACACCGGTTCGCCTTACATCTCGGCGATGCACTTGGAGGGCATCGAGCAGAACGTGGTGCTGATCGACTCCGTTTCTAAGCGATACAGCGAATGCGGCGTGCGCGTCGGCGCGTTGATTACGAAGAACGAACAGGTGCGCCAAACCGTGATGAAATTCTGTCAAGCTCGTCTGAGTCCCCCGCTGATTGGCCAGATAGCTGCCGAAGCCTCGTTGCAGTCAGGCGATGACTATTTGAGGGATGTCTACGATGAATACGTGGAACGCCGAAAATTCCTTATCGACAGCATCAACCGCCTACCCGGCGTCTACTCGCCCATTCCGATGGGAGCCTTCTACACGGTAGCCCAACTGCCGGTTGACGACAGCGAGAAGTTTTGCGCGTGGTGCCTCACCGACTTCAATTACGAGAACCAGACCATTATGATGGCGCCGGCCTCGGGTTTTTACATGACGCCCGGCATCGGTTACAACGAAGTGCGCCTGGCTTACGTGCTCAAGAAGGACGACTTGGCTCGCGCCGTCGAGGTGCTGGCCCGCGCCCTGGAGGCTTACCCCGGCAGAACTTTGTAATGTTCCCCTAATCGCAAGACCGAAAAAGATGAATCTGTCGTTCTTCATCGCCCGCCGCCTTTACTTCAACGAACATTCTGACCGCCACATCTCGAAGCTGGCCATCAACATTGCCACGGTGGGTGTCACCATCGGACTGGCCGTGATGATTGTTTCGGTGTGCGTGTTGCTGGGCTTCAAGCGCGAACTGACCGACAAGATTGTGGGCTTCGGCTCCCACATCCAGATTCTCAACGCCAACGTGGGCTCTTCGCCCGAAAGTTTCCCCATCGTCACCGACTCGGCTTTTGTCGACCGCGTCAAGGGCGTTGCCCACGTCGAGCATGTGCAGCGCTTCTCCCACAAGATGGGCATCATCAAGACCGACGACGACTTCAAGGGCATTCTGCTCAAGGGCATCGGCGAGGATTACGATACCCGTTTCCTCGGCAAGCATCTGCTGGAAGGCGAAATGCCCGACTACCGGGGAGAGGCCCATCGCAACGACGTGCTCGTCAGCCGGGCTACGGCCGACCAGATGCACCTGAAGGCGGGCGACAAAGTGTATGCCTACTTCTTTGAAGACAACGTCAGAACCCGACTCTTCCGCGTAGCAGGCATTTATCAGACCAATATGAGCCAGTTCGACGATAATATCATCATTGCCGACATCCGCACCGTCAACAAACTCAACAACTGGCGAGCCGATCAGAGCAGCGGCCTCGAGGTGTTTACCGACGACTTTCCCAATACCATTAATACCTACATCGACCTGATTTCAAGGGTGACCCGCGATGCCACCGACGCCGACGGCAACGTGTATGCCGCCTTCACCATTCAGGACCTTTATGCCCAAATCTTCGACTGGCTCAAACTGCTGGACCTGAACGTCTGGGTGGTGTTGGGCCTCATGGCCTGCGTGGCTTGCTTCACGATGATCAGCGGACTGCTCATCCTCATCTTGGAGCGCAGCTCGACCATCGGAGTGCTCAAAGCCATCGGCGCCCGCAACTTCCTCATTAGGAATATCTTTATCCACTACGCGTTTTTCATCATGGGGCGCGGCATCGTGCTGGGCAACGTCATCGGACTGGGGCTCGCCTACGTGCAATGGCAGTTCCACCTCTTTACGCTCGATGCCACGAAGTATTACGTCGACCACGTGCCCATCTACATCCACCCCCTGCTGCTTCTACTGCTCACCGTGGCCACGGTGGCCGTCTGCCTGCTGTCGATGATCGGCCCGAGCTATCTCATCAGCAAGATTTCGCCGGTCAAGGCTATCCGCTTTGACTAAGGCATGAACGGGGGCGCGTTTCGGCCTCGCCCTATCCGAATACCCTCAACCCGGAGGGGAAAAATCCCCCAAATTAGGGATTGCACGGGCGGCGGGATTGGGCTAATTTTGCAGCCGAAAAGATCAATAGTCCTCATGAAAAGTTTACTCTTCCTCCTTTTGGCCTTCTTCGGCCTCACGGCCCGCGCTCATCAAGATTATCTGCCGGCTTCGGCCGCTCCCGTTCCGACACCCACCGACACGTCGCGCGTGGTCGACGTGGAAGAGGTGGTGGTCATTGCCACGCCGAAGGAAAACACGCGGCTGCGCAAGACCGAAACCTCCGTGACGCTCTTCTCGAAGGACGCGCTGCAAAACATGGGCGTGAACGGTCTGAGCGACCTTTCGGGCTTTGCCTCCAACTTCTTCATGCCCGACTACGGCTCGGCGCAGACGTCGGCCATCTACATCCGCGGCGTGGGCTCGCGCATCAATACGCCGGCCGTGTCGGTGTATATCGACGACGTGCCCGCGGTCGACAAGAGCGGCTACAATCTCCACCTGCTCGGCATCAACCGCATCGACGTGCTGCGCGGGCCGCAGGGCACGCTTTACGGCCGCAACGCCATGGGCGGCATTATCCGCATCTACACCGACAACCCCTTTACCCGACAATATACAGAAGTGACCACCGGCGCGTCGACGCGCGACGGCGGCGCGCAGCTTTCGGCGCTGACCAATCAGAAGTTTTCGAGTAAGCTGGCCCTCTCGGCCGGCGGCTTTTATCGCCACTCGGGCGGCATCTACCGCAACGACGTCCTTGACAAGAAGGTGGGTGGCGAGGAGCAGGCGGGCGGCCGCCTGAGGCTGATATTCAAGCCCGACAAGCAATGGCTGCTGACGCTCAGCGGCAACTACGAATATACCGACCAAGACACGTATCCCTACTTCTATGCCGGCCCGGTCGCAGGCCCCGAGACGCTGCCGGAGGCCCTCGACCGCATTACGGCCAACCGCCCGAGCAGCTACCGCCGCCACCTGTTCAGTACGGCCTTCAAGGCCGAGGTGAAGAAACCGGACTTTTCGGCTTTTTCGATGACGAGCTACCAGAGGTTGGACGACCGCATGATGATGGACCAGGACTTTATCAGTCTCGACTACTACACGCTGGAACAGCGTCAACAGTCTGACGCCTTGACGCAGGAGTTTGTGGTGAAGAGCGCGCCCGGCCGTCGGCTGGAATGGACGGGCGGTTTGTTCGGCCTGTGGCAGAACCTGCGCACGCAGGCCCCGGTGGTGTTCTACTCCGACGGGGTGGAGATGGTCAACGGCCTGCTCTCGCGGGTGCTTCCCGACGTGAGCTACACCCACCCCATGACGGGTCGCCCCATTACGATCAGTCAGTCGCTGGCCCTGACCGACCCGATGCTCACGCTGCAGAACCGCATGCGCACGCCGGTGCTCAACGGCGCCGCCTTCGTGCAGGCCACCCTTCACGACTTGCTGCTGCCGCGCCTCTCGCTCACGGCCGGCGCCCGGGTGGACTATGAGCACCAGGAGCTGAACTTCGCCACCGACCGTCACGACGTCAACTTCACTTACTCCATGCCGATGATTCAGCCGGCCGCGCTCACCTCGTGCCCTGACCTGAAGGGCAAGGTGACGAACGACTACACGCGCCTGCTGCCCAAGCTGGCCCTGAAGTATGACCTTCGGGGCGACCGCGGCAACCTCTACCTCACCCTTTCGCAGGGGCACCGCTCGGGCGGATACAATGTACAGATGTTTTCGGACGTCATGCGCACCGCTCTGCAGCAAGACCTGATGACCACCACGGCCGCTTATTGCAACGACCTGCTTCAGGCCCAGGCCGACCGAGCCCCGAGCGAGGCGATGCGCCAAATGTTCCTGGGCATCAAGCAGGCCATGAACGAAGGCATGCCCCGCACCACGCCGCCCGACGTGGGTGCCACGGTGACTTACCGCCCCGAGTTTTGCTGGAACTACGAGGCCGGCACCCATCTTAACTTCCTCGACCGCACGCTGACGGCCGACCTGTCGTTCTTCTTTGTCGACACCCACGACCAGCAGATTGCGCGCTTCACCGACAGCGGCATGGGCCGCATCATGGTCAACGCCGGGCGCAGCCACAGCTGCGGCATCGAAACCGCCCTGCGCGGCAACTTCCTCGACAGCCGCCTCGCGATGGCCCTCAACTACGGCTTCACCCATGCCGTCTTCCACGACTACGACGCGGGCGGCGGAGAGGATTACACCGACAATTACGTGCCCTTCATCCCCATGCACAACGTGGGCCTGATGGCCGACTACACCCTGCCCCTCGGCCGCTCTCTGCTCAAGGCGCTGACCCTTGGCGCCAACGCCAACGGCTTCGGCCGCACTTATTGGACCGAGGCCAACAACGCTTATCAGAACTTCTACGCCACGCTGGGCGCCCACCTGCTGCTCGACTTCGACCGGGTGAAGCTGAACCTTTGGGGCAAAAACCTGACCCAAACCCACTACCGGGCTTTCTACTTCGAGTCGATGAACCGCGGATATTATCAGAAAGGATTGCCGCTGCAACTGGGTTTCAACCTCAGCCTGCGCCTCTAAGCCCGGCCGCGGCCCGAAACGGGGCGGCAGGAAAAAGTTTCGGGCTTTTCATTGGCCGTTCTTCTGAAAAACGATACTTTTGCAGCTGTCAACAAAACCTTCAGCACTATGAGTAAAGTAAAAGTCATCGCCGCCTTTCGGCTAACCAACGGAGCATATCTGGGCTATCACCGCCACATCCATTCTGCCCTCACCGAGGCCGGGGCCGAACAACTCGGTCTCGCGGAGCTGATTGAGCCCTACGCCAAGGCCATCGGCGAAATGGAGAACGTCATCAACCGCCCGCGAGCCTTCCAGGAAAGCCGGCTCATCGCCCAACTCGACAAGTCGCGCGACAGCTATTGGAAGGCCATCTACCGTTGCCTGAGCCACCTCAGCAAGATGTCGGCCAACGATGCGCTTTACCCATACGCCCTCACCGCCTTCACGGCCCTGAAACAATTCAAGGGCATCCAGCAGCACGAATACAGCCGCGAGTCGGAAGAGCTCAAAGCCGCTCTCCGCGTGGCCGCCGAGCCCAAAGTGAAGGAAGCACTGGCCCAACTCGGCCTGGAGACCCTCTTCAATCGGTTAACAATCATCAACAGCGAGCTGCGCGCCATCGACGTGAAGCGGAGCACCCTCATCGGGCAAATACTCGCCATCAACGACGGGCGCACCACGGCCGAGGTGCGCGACAACCTCAAAACCCTGGTTCAGAAGATTGCCGCACGCCTCGACGCCATGTCTGAACTAACCGAAGACACTACGCGCCTCGAGCTCATCAACAACACCATCACGAAGATCAACGGCATTACGCAGCAATATCGCCGCATACAAGCCATGAAAAAAAGCCAGGGGGGCAAAGATGCCACTGAAGAAAATCCCACCGACACTTCGCCGGCAAGCCCCGAATAGCCTTCGGAAGCCCCACCGACAGCCGTTCAAGTCCCGCCAACACCTAAAAACGTTGGCGGGATTTGATTTGGGTCTTCACCAAATAGTAGAAATTGCCTACAAAAATCGGAGGGTACTTTGACTCGGTGTAGAAATTGCCTACAAAAACCGGAAGGCATTTTGACTCGGTGTAGAAATTGCCTACAAAAATCGGAGGGTACTTTGACTCGGTGT
>CALZOH010000091.1 GCA_945827465.1 uncultured Prevotellaceae bacterium | reverse complement strand
TTTTCAATCGAACAGGTGTAGGGGCGTATCGCATACGCCCTCACGTGGGCGAAAATGAAACCGACCCATCCCCCAATCAATACCAAAATCAACCGAATAGGTGTAGGGGCGTATCGCATACGCCCTCACGTGGGCGAAAACGAAATAATGTCGCCCAACACATCACCACCGTCGGACATGCAACTTCGCCGCCATGGAGGGCGTATGCGATACGCCCCTACACCTGTTCGATTATTTCATGGGTAATATGATGGTTGTCGGACATGCAACTTCGCCGCCGTGAAGGGCGTATGCGATACGCCCCTACACATGTTCGATCATTTCATGGGTAACATGATGGTTGTCGAACATGCAACATCCCTGCCATGGAGGGCGTATGCGATACGCCCCTACAGATTTTGGTTGATGTCATTGATTTTGTGATGCTCAAATTGGATGATTTCAGTCCGGTTGGATACAAAAAAATATGTCATTTTATCCTTTTCGAGATAAAATGACGTAATAAACTTTCTTTGAATGACTTATGATCTGTATCTCTTAATAAGAGATACAGATTGATGCCGCAAAGATAATTAATGGTTTTCATATCTAAAAGTATTTCAAGCAAATATTTTTCCTTGTTTGGAATAATTTTATTCTGTTAAATGTAATTATTTGAGATATTTTGGTGAAATTTCTTTGACAGAGTAAAACTCTTTAGTGATTGTGCCTCAGTGAATTAAAATTTATTTCTGTATCTCTTATTAAGAGATGCAGTACATAAGTGCTACAATTACAGTAAAAAAGAACAAAAAAATAGACCGTATCAATGTCTGCATTGCATAGTTCTAAATTGAGTAGGAAGTATTCTTTCGTGATAATAGGATTATTCGTTGTTTCTCTATTACCATTACGGGGTCAGAAGGTGGCTGTCAAGACCAATTTGCTGGTGGATGCTACTACGACCTTTAACTTAGGAGTAGAGTTGGCCCTCCATCCTAAGTGGACGTTGGATATTTCAGGCAGTTACAATCCCTGGACCTTTCGCGACAACCGCAAATGGCAGCATTGGTTGGTGCAACCCGAGGCTCGTTATTGGTTTTGCCAGAAGATGAGTGGGCACTTCCTTGGCTTCCACGTCGAGGGTGGAGCCTTTAACATCGGTAACTTGAATGTCAACATGAAGTTGTTGGGCACGGATTTCCGCCGGTTGAAGGACAAACGCTATGAAGGCTGGCTGGCCGGAGGCGGTATCGGTTACGGATACAGCTGGATGGTGAGTCGTCATTGGAATATCGAGGCTGAATTGGGCGTGGGCTACCATTTCGTCAAATACGATGCTTACCAGTGCGCCCACTGCGGAAGCAAGCTCGAGCGCAACGCTACCCACCATTACTTCGGTCCGACGAAGGCCGCCATCAATTTGATCTATAATTTCTAAGTTTCACATCTTTCTGTCGGTTATATGAAACTCTGTCGACTTTTCTTTTTAAGTGTCTTGGGTGTCGGTCTCATGTCGGCTCGTGCCCAGCAAACCTCTATTCTTGAGGGTAGCGCCCTCATCACCGATGTGAAGGTGGAGCAAACCGCCGAACGCATGCTTGTATCCTTCGACGTGGAGCCTCGCGAGGCCTGGAAGGTGGCGTCAAACCATGTCATTACGCTTACGCCCCTGTTGCAACAAGGTGTCAACACGGCCCATTTGCCGGCTATTGAGATCAGGGGACGCCGTCAATACATCTATCACCAGCGGAACCCCAAGCTCACTCCGGCTTCGACCCGTGTCTATGCAGCCCGCAAGACCGGCAAGATTCACTACGAGGCGTTGCTCGACTATGAGGATTGGATGAAGCAAGCCGTCCTCCTGCTTGACGAGGACCTGTGCGGCTGCTGTCGTACGCCCATCGGTTCGGCCCAGTACACCGTGTCGGAGTACGATCACTCTCCCTATCGTCCCGTCTTTGCTTATATCCAACCCGAGGCTGAGCCGGTCAAGGCCCGTAGCGAGTCGGGTCAGGCCTACATCAACTTCCGCCTGTCGCGTACGGAGATAGATGCTACCTATTTAAACAACTACGCCGAGTTGCAGAAGATATTAGAGACCATTCATCTCTATAAAGAAGACCCCGACGTCACCATCACGCGCCTCAGCATCAAAGGATATGCTTCGCCCGAGGGTAGCTACGAACAAAACCGCACTCTGGCGCAGGGCCGTACAGCTGCGGTGACCCAATATGTCAAGCAGCAGTTGGGCGAATCGTGCAGTTTCGACATCGCCACCTCCTTCGAGCCAGAAGATTGGGCCGGATTGCGCGACTATGTCAGTCGCAGTTCGCTCTCCGACAAGGAAGGCTTGCTGCGCGTGATCGACTCGCCCGAGTTCAGCCGGCAGCCTGATGCCCGTGAGTGGAAGCTCAAATCGACCTATCCTGAAGCTTATCAGCACTTGCTCAGCGTCTGCTACCCTCATTTGAGGCGTACTGACTACCGGGTTGACTTCCAAGTGAGGGCCTTCACCCCTGACGAGGCTCGCGACATCATCCTGCGCTCGCCCCAGAAGCTCAGTCTGCAAGAGATGTATCAGGTGGCCCTGACCTACCCTGTGGGAAGCGACGAATATAACGAGGTGTTCAACACCGCTGTGCGCATGTTTCCCGACGATGCTACGGCCAATCTCAACGCGGCCAACTCAGCCATGCAGCGTAACGACCTTACACTGGCTGAGAAATACCTGAGAAAAGCCGGCAACAGCGGTGAAGCCATCCTAGCCCGAGGCATCCTGGCCATGCTCAAGGGTGATCGAGCCACCGCCGAACGTCTCATGAAGCAGGCAAAAGAGCTGGGCATTGCCGTTGCAGACCAAAATTTGAAAGAGTTAAATAGCAAACAATAATTATTAATCCCTTCATTATCTATTAAACAATGAAAAGTAAACATTTATTATGGGGACTTGTGAGCGCATTCGCTCTGTCCCTCTCTGCTTGCAGCAGTGATGATGATTCGGGCAACAGCTCGTCTGAAAAAGCCCAGGCTTACATGACCCTCCAACTGGTCGGTCCGCAAGCCGTTCAGTCCAGAACCCAGGAAGGTGCTGACGGCACCCAAGAGGGTACGGCCGTAGAAAACAAGATTACCAAGGTTCAAGTCTTGTTGTGCAACGCGGGTAGCACCACTATTTCCTATGTGTACCCCCTCACCGGCACGGCTTTGACCGAAACAAGCACCGGAGCCGTTACCAAACCGTTCGAGGTACAGACCGGTACCTACGACGTTTATGTGGTTGCCAACCCGAAGACAGACCTGACCGTGGGGCAAGATGTGAGCAACGTCGTTCTTTCTGACGTCACCATGGCTACAATGACGAGCAACTACGCTGCCGACAACAACTTTATGATGTTCAGTCAGTGCCATGGAACGGATCAGGAAAGTGGTACTTCCATCACCATCACCGAGGCCAACGGATATGATAATCCGGCCACGTGTGCAGCCATCAAATTAGACCGTCTTCCCGTCAAGATCAAGAGTACGTTGGATGCCAGTCCTGACATTACCGGCGTTACATCCGAGGCCCCCATCATCACCGCAGTGTCGTTAGAGGGCTTCAAACTGCTCAACGGAGCTAAGAAGACCAACCTGCAGCAGCATTGGTCGGCTGCAAGCACCAGCCAAAACACCAACATCACTTCCAATCCTTGGAACAACGTGCTGCAAGTACCCTCGATGAATGGTACAACCGGTACCGACTTTGATTATTACAACCACATTACCGACTTCAGAACCATTACAACAACCGGTTCCGGTATAGGTGCCACTTACACCGCCGTTAAGGACCTCTATTTTAATGTAGATGCTTACGGCGCATTAGCCACGTCCGACATCTATTGTATGGAGAATAATCCGACAGTGGCAGGAGGTGCTCAGGCTCAAGTGGGTAACACCACCGGATTGGTATATCAAATCAAGGCTACGGTAACAGGTAGTGATGGAAAAGCCGGTGAAAACTGCTTCTACTGGTATGGTACGTCTTACTTTGCAAGCTTGGCAGCCCTCGAAGCAGCCTATCCTACAGTCTTCACTAGTCTCGGCACCACCAGAACAGCTGCTGAAGGTGAGCTGACCGCGGCTATGGCGCAGTCGGACGATGCTCAGGAGACTGCCTTGTCAAACTTCCGCGTGAAGTATAATATCAAGGTATATAAGAATGGTATTATGTACTACACTTATTACATCAAGGACGAGAACTATGTCAATGGCGCCGCAGCTGATGCGAAGCCGTATTATTCCGTGATGCGCAACACCATCTATAATTTGACGGTGAAAGCGTTGCAACGCGTGGGCACTGACGTTCCGGGTGGATGGAATCCTGAAATATCTTCCGATGATCCGGTTGATCAGACCAAAGTTTACATGGTTGTAGAAGCCAAAGTGAACCCGTGGGTACTGAATAATCAAGACATAACACTGAAATAAACCCTATCCTAACACAACGAGAGGGTGTGACTCACCTCTCAACGCATGTGATCACACCCTCATTTAATGATTATCGACATCATTCGCCATCAGGCGGCCCTGATTTGCCTGCAAACACAGGGCAGCCATCAACCCTCCGACGCTTTGTCGGCACAGACGACGTTATAAAATCAGAAGTATGAGCCCTTTTCCCCAACTGTATCGAAGGCTGACCTGCCTCAGCCGACTTCTTCCGGTCATGGTAGCCACCCTCATGCTGACTTCGTGCATGAAGGATGACATGGACGACTGCGCCCTGCTGCTCCAACTGAGGTTTGTTTACAACATGCAACAGATTGACGGTTTCAGCAGAGAGGCCAACCATGTTTGTGTGTCGGTGTTCGATGCAGACAAAAAATGGGTGGCCGACTATGAAGCCGATAACATCTACGGTCAGCAGAACTTTACCATGCGCCTGCCCATGCTCGACCCCGGTCGTTACACCTTTGTGGTAAGGGCCAACGGCACCGAAGAGACCCATCCCATGGCCGACTTTGCCTGGACCACGCTTCAAACGGGTTCTTCTCCCGATGACTTGCAAGGCCGTCTGCCCCGTAACGACGACGGTGTGGTCAATCATCGTCTCAACAACTTGCTCGTCGGGGTACAGGAGACCGAGATTAGCGGCGCAAGCAGCACCATCACCATCAATATGTTGAAGTGTACCAACCAACTTCGCGTGATTCTGATGCCCGCCCAGGCTTCCCAATCGCTCAAAAGCGAGGACTTCGACATCCGCATCGAAGGTACCAGTGGCTGGTTGGCCTATGACGGCAGCATTTATCAGAGTGACTCGGTGACTTACCATCCCTATTTGCAGGTGTTGGAGAGCGATCAGTCCCAAAGTCGGGCCGGCGCGGAAATCGACCACGCCGTTGTGGCCGACCTCAGCACTTCGCGCATCATGGACGGGAGCAACTCGCGTCTGGTGATCTATCATCGTACGACCCAGTCAGAGGTGCTCAACATCAATCTGCCCTGGTTCCTCTCGCTGCAAGCCATTGGCGAGCATCAGGCAACGTGGAGCAACCAGGAATACCTGGATCGTCAGAGTGAATTTGCCATGACTTTCTTCATTGACGGGTCGACCTGGATGCACACCCGCATCATTGTGAACGGTTGGGTACTGTCGTTACAGGATATCGGCCTATAAACGGAGTGAAACCAGACGAGATGAAACCGATTGCCTACCTCTTCAGCCTGCTGTTGACGCTGACCGGCTGCCTTCACGACCCCCAAACCGACGTGGAGGAGGCAGGCAAGACGTATGTATCAGCCCAAATCGAACTTTTTACACGCGCTACCGCCAATGCGGAAGCCTCTGCCGTCAAGGTGGAGAGTCTGCGTCTGCTGGCTTTCAACGAAGACGGCAAATGTATCTTCAATCGTTACTATGACACCTTTCAACGTTCGGCCGACCATAGCGTTGTCAGCCTGAACGCCCCCCTCTCGCTACCACGCGAACGCGACGATATGAAGTATCACTTCTACGTCGTACTCAACGAAAACGGCTTTTGTTCCCACGGACTTTCCGAAGGATTGGCTCAGCTCACCGAGGGTCGTACGTGTTATCCCTCTTTTGTGAACCTGCTCGGCACTCCCTTGACCTATGAGTCGGCCTCGGCCGAAGTCACTCCGGACGAACCGGCCTTCGTGATGTGTGCCTATCGGGAGAATGTCACCATTGAACGAGGCCACACCTCGGCCGAAAATCCCTTTATCATTGCTCTCAGCACGGCCGAAAACCCCACCAACCGCACCATGGCCATGATAACGGTCAACAACATCGAGAGTGATGCCTCGTCACAACTCTCGAACACGGCCCGAGTCTTTGTGCTTTCGGCCGAGCTCATCAATGTTCCCAACAGCTATCTGTGGGATCGGGTCGACAACAAGGCCGGTACAGCCTCCGGCTCGCTTCATTTCACGCTGAAAGAGCCCGGTTCCGACCAATGCCTTGCCCGAACATGGGACGGCATCATCAGTTGTCAGTACGATGGAGCGCTGGAACAAGTCAACCGACTCGACAAGCGCTATTATCGAACGACGAAAGACACGAAAACAGGCTGGAATTTTGACCTGCCAGGGTTAGAATACGACAAAAACACCGAAGAGTTGGATAGTAAGAAAGATTGTCTCACCAAACTCAAGACTGACCTTAACACGGCGTTCAACTCGGGAGAAGACGTTACGGAGGGTATCGTAACCCTGTCGGAGATGGACGGGCAAACGTTGGTGGTGTCGGAAACACCTTGGACCGTCAACATCGGCAAATCGTGGTATGTACCTGAAAAAGTCGTTACCGACGCCAACGATTCGCCCATCGCCATTCGCCTGAGACTGGCTGTAGCCACGCCCGACCTCTCGGTTTCGCTGACTACATGGAGTGAATGGGAACAACTCGTGGGCAGCATCACCAAGACATCAGACTATTCCTTCGGCGATAATGACAAGAAAGTCAGCAGCATTGCCGAAAGTGACAATGATGTCAAAGCGGTCTTCAATGAAAACAAGCATTATTGCTGGTCGACCGACCCCGACATGGTGGATACACCTCGGGAAAGCGGCAAGGGTTATTACTATTATATCGACAACTTCAAGCAGTTGAAGCAGGGAACCATCCATCATCTCTTCCAAACCGGCGACAACTACGTCACGACGGGCTGGAAAGGCATTGCCACCACCGAGAAAGTCAAGGAATACATCATTCCTATTAATAATAAAAACGTTGGTGGCGACTACAGCGTGCGTCGCAACGTGCACTATCAGGTATCGCTCACCGTGACCGATGACACGTACAACGCGCTCAACAGCCTCGCAGCGGGCGGAGCGAGCCGGCCCTACGTGAGGGGCAGCGTCAGTGTGAAACCTTTGAAACCGGTTGAGCCATGAAGAAAGTGTCGTTGCGTCTGTTGGGGCTGATGGCCTGCTTGTTGCTCTTCTCGTTCACCTCGTGTTCAAACGAAGTGGACGAGACAACAGCGTCGGACCTCGGTCACGAAGCCTATCTCACGTTGAGTTTCAGCTTCCCTACGGCCGGTTCACGCACGGTCGGCAACGACACAGAGGCCGGACTCGAGACGGAGACCGCCATATCGGACGTGACCCTCTATCTGGTGGACCAAAACAACCCGGTATCGGTCATCACCATTACCAATTCGCAGATAGAGTGGGAGAGTGGTACGGTGAAGAAGACCCGACCCATCCTCATTCCGAAGGCTGCTCGCAGCCGTTACCGGCTCTACGTCGTGGTCAACACTCAGGACGGTGCCACGTTCAGCCCCAACGCCCTGTCGTGGGACGCGTTGACAGGGGCCTACTCGCTTACGACGGAGGACGCCTGCTCGAAGTTGTGGGCTGATAATCACTTCGTGATGGCCAACCGACAGGATGAAGTGACCGCCACCGGCACCGACCGGGGCGGCGTGGTGGTAGACTTCGACGGCAACTATCCCGAAGACCATCCGCTGAAGGTAGACGTCAGCCTGGACCGCTTGGCTTGTAAGGTGACGGCCCAGGCCGCCTCGGATGCGACGTTCGCTCCCGTCGGACAGTCGTTTGTCAGTTCGCAGGCCATCTATCGCATCGAGTCGATGACCCTTGACGGGGTGGCCCTCTTGAACTGCGCCAACAGTTTTAACCTCATCCAGCAATGGAAACCGGCTACGCTCGATACGGGTTATCCCGAACTGCTCTTGGTCAGTCCCTCGTCAGACAACGGTTACAGCCTTTCGTCGGGCTATTACCGCCGTCAGAGCGACTACGTAGGCGCTGACCTCACGCTCAACAAGAGCCTGACTTTCGGCACTCCGGGTCAGCCTCTCTATTGCTTGGAGAACAATTCGCCTTATTACACCTCGGCCTTGACCGGAGCCGACCTCTATCATCCCAATGCCACACCGACTACCAAGATGAAAGGACGCGTAACGGCCGTCATCTTTCGGGTGCAGGCCCTCTTGACCAAGGGTACGGCCACCACCGAACCCATCATTCCTGACGAAGGCGAGGGCGAATGGGACGTCAACACCCGAGCCATGACCCGAGCCGCCGCCGTGCCCATCACCTTCTATCGTTACAAGGGTACCCTCTATGGTAACCTGGCCTCGCTCTTGGCTGGCAACAGCGACTTGTCGGCGTCGGACACCTCGGTTTCGGGCCTTCGCAAGCTGGGTGTCAGCGTGTATGAAGACGGTTACATGTATTACATCTTCTGGATCAAGGACCAAAACTATACCGACGGCGGCGAGCACTATTACGCCATGATGCGTAACACCCACTACCGGCTCACGGTAAAAGCTGTAGACGAACTGGGCGATGACCTGCCGGGCGGACATTACTTTAATGCCACTGACCCCATCGACCTTTTGCCCTCGAACATACAGGTATCCGTCACTGTAAAGGGATGGGACACCCAAGACATCATTCACCCCATAGAGTAAACGCCCCATGAAACACCTCTACCTCCTCGTTACACTTCTCTGTATGGTTGTCGGGCCGACTTCGTGCACCGACCACGACGACGTCGACGCCGGCCTTTCCGGCGAAGAACGACCGCAGATACACGTCAGGGCCATCATAGGCGACGCTTCCTCGACACGCACCTTGATGGGATCGCTCACCGGCGGCGTTTACCCCGTCTTGTGGAAGGACGGTGACCAGATAGCCATCGGTCGTACGAATGCCTTTACAGCCTTCACGCTCTCGGAAGGAGCCGGTACTGCCGTAGGAGAATTTGGCGGCACGTCGCTCTCGACCCTGCCCGGCAGCCGGTTCTACGCCGCATGTTACCCGACGGCTTCGGCCTCGGCCTCCATCAGCGGTGGTACGATAAAAGTGGGGGCTTCCATCTCGAACAAACAGGTTTATGCGCTCGACAACGTGTCCAACGAGCTCTTCCCGATGGCCTCGGTGACCCACGATCCACTCGATTTTCGGTTCAAAAATCTGGGGAGCGTGTTGCAACTACGCATTAAGGGCGACAATGCACGCACTAATCGCATCAGCCGAATCTATTTTTATGGCAATGACGACGAGACCGTAGCTGGACCGGTGGCGCTACTATGTGATGCCACCACGGGAGAACCCCTCACGTCGTCGGTTGAGGCCGATGCCGGCTGTCAACTCATGCGTGGCGAAGGAAGCGGTATCATCGTGCTCGACTTGGGAGAGAACGGACTGACCTTGAGTGCAACCCAAGCCACCGTGGTCAACATCGTGGTGATGCCGCAAACCTTCAAAAACGGCTTCACCGTGCGCTTGGTGGATGCAGATAACGGCGGAAGCTTGGAAAAAACCATCTCGACGAGCATCACCTTGAAGCGTTCCCACCTTAAAATGATGAAAGAATTCGTCTACTCGCAGCCCGAACCGCTTGAAGTGGCCAACTGCTACGTCATCAGCGAAGCAGGGTATCAGACGATTCCCGCCTTTTGTATGGGTAACAGGCAAAGCGTTCTGCTCGACACGAAGGGAAAGAACCTTGATGCGGCCATACTCTGGTCTGACTGCGGCATGGACGCTGTGAGCAACATCGAGTATCTTTCGAGTTCCGACGGTAAGGGATACATTAGTTTCAAAGTAAAAAAGGACGCCGAAGGCAATCCGGTGAGAGGTAACTGCGTGGTCTGCCTCTACGACAAAGATACGAACACCATTCTATGGACATGGCACCTCTGGCTCACCGAAGAACCTCATACCGTCTACACCGGCGGGGCTTGTGCCGTCGGTACCTACACCACCGACGGTTACACATTCACGGCGGATGCCACCAGTGGAGTCCTGGCCGTGATGGACAGAAACCTCGGAGCCATCTCGGCGAACCCGAACGACGGACAAAAAACCTACGGACTCTATTATCAGATGGGAAGAAAAGACCCCTTCATCGGTGGAACAGGCGTGGGTGACTATAATGACAGAACCAATTTGACAGCAAAAGGATATATTTTAGGCGATGAAGAACTGACAACTGTCAAGGAATGGGAAACGGAGGCCTTTGGTTCGTTCACCACTCCTACTGATTGGTACTCGCCCCTCACTGACGGGTGGGTCTTCCAAGGGCAGTTTATCAATCTTACTTACTCGATTCAGCATCCGATGACCTTCTCTTCGGCCGAAGTGAGTAAAGACACACGATGGACTGACCCTACAATGGCCGACAACCTCTCTTACATGAATACTGCGGATAATAATACGGGACTTGCTTCGTCGGGACATGAGGCCTATTGGAACCGTACCAAGACCATTTTCGACCCGTGTCCTGCCGGTTGGACCGTTTTAGGAGAGCGTCGCGGCGTTTTCTTCGGTGGCAAGGAAACCAAGACGGCCGTCACTTCAGCCCCGGCCTATGGCCTTTCGGTGGAGTTTACGTACAATGGCACCAAGTACACCTCATGGTGGCCGGCTGCCGGAGTCAGAACCACCAAAGGTACCATGGCCGAGGTTGGTTATCGTGGAGCCTATCTGCACTATGACCACATCAATGCCACCCACGGCGGACATGGAATGTCGTTTTATCTCAAGTCGGGAGACTATACGATGGATTACGATAATACTGTTCTCACCAATCATGCCACCAGCATTCGTTGTGTACGGGCCAAACAACCCTAACGAGCTTGAAACAAACGGTATGCGTCATCATTATCTGGACCGTTGGCCTGCTTCTCATTGCCGGAGTCGGCCTAAATCGGCCTGACAGACAGCCCGGAGGTGGGGCTGACCGGACAGAAATCGTGCTCGACTCGGCGCAAATCAGGCAACAACTGAAGGAACTGGCCCGAGTGAAAGGTCCGGACGGTCGGCCTTCACCTCAATATGAGGCCGTGGAACAACTCATGCAACAGGCGGAGAACCAACCACCGCTTTATGACTACCTTCTGCACGAGGCTGAGGAGTTGTTCTTCAACGCTACATCACCCTGGAGAAATGAAGAATTGTTCTTGCATATCCTGCAATACGACCTGGACCACCACGGTTCTACCTTCAAAGGCAGTCGCAGGGAACATCTCTACCGTCTCATCCGCAAAAACCGCGTGGGGCAACCGGCCTGTGACATCCGGCTGCAAATGCGTAACGGTAGTCGGAAACGCTTGAGCGATTTCAGCGGAAGGTATCTTTTGCTCGTGTTCTTCGACCCCGAATGTGGTCCGTGTATGGAAGTGCTCAACCTCCTTCGCCGTTCGACCGATGTGGACCGGCTCATTCGTCACGACCGGCTCACGCTCCTCACCGTTTATACCGATCATCATCCCGATACCTGGGCCGAAATCAAAGCCCACTTCCCCATACAGTGGCAAGTAGCCGTCGATGCCGATCAAGTGGTGGAAGACCAGCATTATGATCTGAAAGCAATGCCCACCCTTTACCTGCTCAGTCCGCAACAACACGTTGTTCTGAAAGACGCAGACGTCAGCGATATCCTCACGTGGCTGCGCACCCATCCCCTTTGATGTTTATTTCATTGCCGAACAATCCAAGATTTTCATCGAACAACCGTAGGGGCGTATCGCATACGCCCTCACGTGGGCGAAAACGAAACCAACCCATCCCCCAATCAATCCAAGATTTCAACCGAAC
>CALZOH010000090.1 GCA_945827465.1 uncultured Prevotellaceae bacterium | reverse complement strand
CCCTTTTCGCCCACATCAGGGCGTATGCGATACGCCCCTACAGTTTTTGGCGAAATACTTACACGAAACGACACCATCCATCACCGTATCCCCAACGAATAAATGGTAAATATGTAGGGGCGTATCGCATACGCCCTTCACATGAGCGGACATGCCAGGCGATGGGTACTATCACGGAAATACGATGGATTGCTCGCCGCCATCATTTCCCTTTTCGCCCACATCAGGGCGTATGCGATACGCCCCTACAGTTTTTGGCGAAATACTTACACGAAACGACACCATCCATCACCGTATCCCCAACGAATAAATGGTAAATATGTAGGGGCGTATCGCATACGCCCTTCACATGGGCGGACATGCCAAACAAAGGAGATGCTTAGGGAGGAATCAATGAGAGAACCTTGTCCGGTTCAAGAGGGAACACTTGCTTGATATTTCACTGATGAGTTCACGAATCAGAAAAAAATGCTTTCATCACCTTCATCACAATTTTGACACATTCCTATAAAAACTATGCGAAAAACTATTTCACATCCATATATCTTTGCTATTTTTGCCTCGTAATTAAAACATTTTAGTACATGAATAAGCTATTTGCCATCTGTGTATGTGTATTGACATTTTGTCAAGTAACGGCTCAGAAGTTCTATCCGGCCAATACGGGAGACATCTTGTTTGGTCAGGGATGGACTTCGGAAGTCGGCAAGAAGTATCAGCGTTTTCCGGACAGAGCATCGGCCACGGTGCCTTCCGGCGTATGGGGACTGTCGAAAAACACGGCAGGTTTGAATGTGCGATTCGTCACTGACGCAACTACGATTACGGTGAAGTACACCATTACGGGCGGTGCTGCAGGATATGCCAATATGCCAGCTACCTTACAGAGCGGTATTGACATGTATGCTCTTCCGAACGATAGTACTTACTATTGGGTGAGTCCGCAAAAGAAATTCACTTTTAGCGGAACTAATTGCACTTACAAATATGAGAACCTTGAGCCAATCGGCCTGACAGGGAAGAAAGAGTGCACGTACTTGGTTTATTTCCCCATGTACAACAACGTGACATCGATGAGCATCGGTGTTCCGGAAGGAAGCACATTTGAGTTTGTTAAAGTGCCTGAAGACGATCAACCGATCGTTGTGTATGGCTCCTCCATAGCTCAAGGTTGCTCGGCCTCAAGACCAGGTATGGCATGGCCGGCTATTATTGCCCGTGAATTAAACAGCAACGTCATTAACTTGGGCTTCTCAGGCAGCGCCATGATGGAAAGCAGCTTATTTGATATGATGGCAGAGCTAAAGAATGCCAAGCTGTTTATTCTTGACCCTGTACCCAACATTAAGAGTGCGCCGGGTAGCATTGTGAGCCGCACCTTGGACGGCGTCAGGAAACTGCGCTCAGTAACCAAAGCACCTATTCTTTTAGTGGAGAGTTTGGGCAATTCAAATAAAGTCATGCAGCCTAATGAAGAAAATATTGACTCTAAAGGAAACAAAAAACTAAAGGAAGCCTATGAAGCCCTTCTGGACGAAGATATCAAGAATGTATTTTATCTGACAGAAGAAGAAATCGGTCTGACTGAGGACGGCATGATAGAAGGCACTCACCCGAATGATATCGGAATGCGAGAATATGCCGATGCCTACGTAAAGAAAATCAAGTGGCTGTTTGAACATATTGATACAACACAAGTCAACAATCAGCATCCACTCTACGAGATAACACGCACGGGAAAACAAATGCTTAAATCATGGGTATTTGGTGAGAACCCCGGCGAAACGCCTATCGGACTAAAGGGAGAGATGGAAGCTTTGTTAGCCTCGGCTCAAGACGCCATCGACAAGAATGAAAAAGTGGAAGAGGCCGAATATGCTGAATTGAAGGAAGCACTACAGGAAAAAATGGACGAACTCCGCGACACGCGCAATCCGCTTGAAGACGGCTATTATTACATTGTCAGTGCCTACGACGGATTCATGGCTTACAACGACTATGAGGTAGCCATGTATTCACAAGGTTCAGCCGTGAACTGGAAAAAACTTGATGAAACAACTCCAAGTTTTATCTATAAACTTACCAAACAGGAAAGTGGCAACTGGGCGATACAAAATGGAGCTACCAGCACCTACCTGAATACCTCCGCTCACCAGAAGCCACTCACCATGAGCAAGACTTTGACTACAGAACAGGTGGTTACTCCTGCCATGGAATGGTCGGCACGCTTCAGGATTAGCAACACGGCCAATGCCAATCCGTACATTCCCAACAGCAACCATTTTGGTGCAGCAACCAGTTCAAATGTATTCAACCAGAGTGAAGACATCTACAATGCGAACGACCCGACCAGCACCGCCTACGGATGGCAGACATGGTATATCAGAAAAGTAACCGACGCAGAACTGCTGAACAAGGTAACCAGTGAAATGAAGACTGAAGCGACCATTCAGTTAGAAACCAAATTAGCCAATGCTGAAGCCGTTTATGACCGAGCCATGGTATTTAAGGCCAATGAAGACGAGGCTTTGATTACCAACGGCGAAGACAAGGATGAAGATTGTCAGTTCTCATCAAATGCCAAGATGCCAGAAAATACACGCGTATGGGGATACTATCGCGACCTGCTCGACGGAAATCTCGCCACTTTCCTCATCAGCATCCATGACGCAAGCTTGGCAACTCCTCCAAGTACCTATCATTACCTGCAAGTAGACCTTCAAGAGCATCCGGTAGACGCATTCATCTTCCGCTGCGGCTGCACGACGACCTGGCCGACATTTGCCATCAAGGATGTTATCGTAATGGCATCAAACGATGGTGAAAACTGGAAACAAGTAGACGAACTGCTGAATCTGCCAACCAGCGGCACCTATGATTCAAAGTGCGTACGCATGTGGGAGAAATATCGCTACATCCGCTTTAACGTAGTTTCGACCAAGAGCAACAGCCCGATGGCCGGCGGCGGTCCGTCATTTGCCATCGGCGAGTTCCAAATGTTCCCGGTGATTTCTGCAACAGACTCTCCATATAATACCATTGAGTCGGTAAAGACCGAAACCGACAAACTGACGGAAATGATGGCAGCAGCCCGCAAGAAGGTAACCGACAACACGGCAACTGCAGACGACGTAACAGCCTTGACGGCACAAATTGAAAACGTATTGGCCGCCATTCGCGGCGACAATGCCACTGAAGCGCTTGCCGATTTAGTTGACGAAGCAACAGCTCTTTATAACAAAGCATTCGTTCCTACGATTGATGATACGCAGAAACTGATCACCGAGGCCGATGATGACGATGAGGCACACAACCAATTCTCATCAAATGCCAAGATGCCCGAAAACACTTCAAATTGGGGGTATTATCGACACTTAATCGATAATAATGCAGGAACATATTTTATCACCAATCACAACTCGGCCTACATGACGCCCCCAACGGGACGACATTACCTGCAGGTTGACCTGAGAGAACAAGATATAGACGCATTCATCTTTAGATTTGTGAGAAGTACCACGTGGCCTACTTTCACCTGGAAGAATATCACCGTTTCTGCATCGAAGGACAATGAGAACTGGGACATCATTGGCGACCTGAACGATTTACCATCGAGCGCAACATACGACTCGCCATGTGTTCAGCTGTGGAATAGCTATCGCTACGTGAGATTCTCTGTCAATACGACAGAAAACAACCTCGTCGTAGGAGGCGGTCCGTGCTTCAGCGTGGGCGATTTCCAGATGTATCCTGTAAAAGCAGGCGAGAACTCGATATATGCAACCAACGAAACGGCGAAAGCCGCCATCGAGGAATTAAAGGCTGCCATCACAACATCGCGTACACTGATTGCAGCAAACCAGGCCAAACAGCCCGACGTAGATAACCTAAAGTCTAAAATGGGCACAGTGAAAGCCATCATTGAAGATAATAAAACTGCCACGGAAGTGTTGGCTGAAATGATTGACGAAGCAAAAGCCTTATACAATGAAGCGCTGAATCCGACAATTGATGATTCCCAAAAACTCATTACAGAAGCAGACGATGACGATGAGGCACACAACCAATTCTCATCAAACGCCAAGATGCCCGAGAATACCACCGTTTGGGGATACTATCGACACTTGATTGATGACAATGCCGGAACATTTTTCATCACCAATCACAACCCTGCTTACATGGAGCCCCCAACGGGAAGACATTATCTGCAGGTTGACCTGAGAGAGCAAGAAGTGGATGCTTTCATCTTCCGCTTTGTGAGAAGTACATCATGGCCTACTTTTACCTGGAAGAATATCACCGTTTCTGCATCAAAGGATAATGAAAACTGGGACATCATCGGCGACCTGAACGATTTACCATCCAGCGCAACATACGACTCCCCATGCGTTCAGTTGTGGGATAGTTATCGCTACGTAAGATTCTCCGTCAACACGACAGAAAACAACCTCGTTACAGGAGGCGGTCCGTGTTTCAGCGTGGGCGATTTCCAGATGTATCCTGTAAAAGCCGGCGAAAATTCGGTATATGCAACCAACGAAACAGCGAAAGCCGCCATCGAGGAATTAAAGACTGTCATCGCAGCATCTAACGCACTGATTGCAGCAAAAGAGGCCGAACAGTCAGACGTAGACAACTTAAAATCCAAGATGAGTGCAGTGAAAACGTTCATCCAGGAAAACAAATAAGGTTATCTATGCAGCAATTAAATAGAATTAATCCCTTTAACAGAAGTATTCTCATGAAAAAGCTATTTATATTTCTCGCATGCCTAATTGGACTCAACATGAGCAACCATACACAGGCACAGATTTGGCACAATGCCAAGAACGACGGCTACCACATCTTTGGCCAAGGATGGTCAAGAAGCAGCCAAAACAAGTATCAACGCATACCGGAAACCTTGAAGAGCAAACTAAACAATTCAGGTTTGTGGATTGGCTCACGCAATTGTGCCGGATTCTACGTTCGTTTCCGAACGGATGCCACCAACATATCTGTTCGCTACAGCCTAACAACTGCAGCGACACAATACATGTATCTATCCGCCTACGGTCAATCGGGGGTAGATCTTTATGCCCGCAGCAACGATGGGAAAACATTTCATTGGTTGGCACCACACGTAGGGAACGCATCGTTTGGTACACCTGCAATTGCCAATTATAGAAATGTGATCGCTCAAAATATGGAAGGTAACAAGGTGTGTGAATATCAACTTTACCTACCTAATTTGAACGGAATATCCATGCTCGAAGTCGGAGTAAATACCGAAGCCGAAACTTTTGAATGGATAGAAGCACCTGAAGAAGATGAGCAGATTGTAGCCTATGGCTCTGCTGTTGTAGCCGGAGCCTCAGCCTCACACGTAGGCAATTCATGGACCAACATGCTTGGACGAGCACTTGACACGCAAGTTCTAAATTTTGGTTATGCAACGCCGGTAAAATTGGAAGAAGGCATGTTTGCCGTTCTGGCAGAACTAAAAGCTAAGGTTTTCATCATTGACGCCATGCCCGACATGATTAATAACGTTTCAAACATCAAATCGGGCATACTTGCAGGTGTGAAAACATTGCGTGCAGTCAACCAGCGTCCTATTCTACTCGTTGAAAGTCCCGGAACAGCTGATAAACTCATCCGTCCCGAACTCGAAGCACGACACACGGCAGCCAATGCTGAACTGCGCAAAGCTTACGATGAGTTGACGGAAGCCGGTTATCACAACATTTTCTACATGACACAAGAGGAAATCGGACTTACAGCCGATGATTTCCTTGACGGCATTGATGTGAATGACTTAGGAATGAAACATTATGCAGAGGCCTACCTAAAAAAGTTGGCCTACATCGAACAACATAAGGAAAACATTCCAGATGGAATCTCTGATTTGGAAGCCACAAAGGGTACAGGAAAAGTATATGACCTCACCGGCCGCCCTGCCAACGAGAAGCATCTAACGAAGGGTGTCTACATCCGTAACGGCAAAAAGGAAGCAATCTCGAAATAACCTCTTCCACCCATTTGTAAAAGCCCGTACAGAGCATTCGTTCTGCACGGGCTTTACTTTATATCTAATCAGCTACCTGTTGATTGCGAGCTAATCGGACCAACTATTCCAACGCTTGACGAAGGTCTTCAATGATATCATCCTTATCTTCAATGCCCACTGACAAGCGCATTAAGTCAGAGGCAATACCAGCCGCCTGAAGTTGCTCATCAGTTAGCTGACGGTGCGTGTGGCTGGCAGGATGTAAGATACACGAACGAGCATCAGCCACATGGGTCACGATAGCTATCATCTTCAAGCGATCCATAAAAGCGACAGCATCTTCACGCGTGCCTTTCAAGCCAAACGACATTACGCCACAAGTGCCTTGCGGTAAATATTTCTGAGCAAGTTGATAAGAAGCATCCGACTTTAAACCCGGATAATGCACCCAAGCCACTTGAGGATGCTGCTCAAGGAACTCTGCCACCGCCTGAGCATTCTTACAATGTTGCGGCATACGCAAATGCAGCGTTTCAAGACCAATATTCAGTAAGAAAGCATTCATGGGCGAAGGAATAGAACCTAAGTCGCGCATTAACTGGGCCACCAATTTGGTGATATAGGCAGCACGACCAAACTTCTCGGCATAAACAAGTCCGTGATAACTTTCATCGGGAAGAGTAAGACCTGGGAACTTGTCAGCATGAGCAGCCCAATCAAAAGTTCCTCCATCGACAACAACGCCTCCAACGGTAAGCGCATGACCATCCATATACTTGGTTGTTGAGTGAACCACGATATCAGCGCCCCACTCGAAGGGACGACAATTAATCGGAGTAGCAAACGTATTGTCTACGATCAAAGGGACTCCATGCTGATGTGCAATACGGGCAAAACGCTCAATATCGAACACCTGTACACCTGGATTCGACAAGGTTTCACCAAAGAAGCACTTGGTATTGGGACGAAAAGCAGCCTCAATTTCTTCATCGGAAGCATCTTGATTGACAAAGGTGCAATCAATACCCAGCTTTTTCAGCGTCACGCCAAAAAGGTTGAACGTTCCACCATACACAGTTTGAGAACAAATCAAATGGTCGCCCGCTTCACAAATATTGAATACCGAATAAAAGGATGCTGCCTGTCCGGAAGAAGTAAGAACAGCCCCTACTCCACCTTCGAGGTCGGCAATTTTTCGGGCTACGCTGTCATTCGTAGGATTGGCCAAACGTGTATAAAAATAACCTTCATCCTTAAGGTCGAACAATCTGGCCATCTTGTCGCTGTCGTCATACTTGAAGGTTGTACTCTGATAAATAGGCAGGACTCGTGGCTCACCATTCTTGGGCGTCCATCCTCCCTGCACACATTGGGTTGCTTTCTTCATACTTGTTTCTATAAAATAAAAAAACGGACGCCAGCCTTAAGCTGACAGCATCCGTTCAAACTTTGATATATAATAACTAAAAATTTATCACCTGATCAGATATCTATATTCTTTCTCGGGTTCAACCGCTTCATTCATCGCGCTCAACTTGTCGAATATCTTCCACCGAGGCACTGAATCGGCTTTACTTTCCCTTAACACATTCTTTGGACTCGGCTGAATTGATTCCTTCTCCGCCAACATTTTCACTTGTTGCTGATGTCTACGCTCAGCCCACTCGGAGAGCAAACAATAACCATCGCCATCAGGATCTATCACCTCTAATTGAGGTATTACCAACTGCGACCCCAAACGATAGGGAACTTGAGCTTTATTATCAATCATGACTATCTCAACATTAGAGATGCCTCGATGAAGCATGTCAAGCTCTTTTGCCGCAGCGTAAGAGAGGTCTATCACCCTACCACGAGCATAAGGACCTCGGTCGGTTACCTTAACAAACACTTCCTTGTCAGTATTCAAATCACGCACTTTCAGGACAGTCCCAAAGGGATAAGTGCGATGCGCACAAGTCAAGCTGTCGATATGAAAGCGTTCGCCACTGCTCGTCAACTTTCCATGAGCGTTCTTTCCGTAATATGAAGCCTTACCTACTTGCGTCACCTGTGCATAACCAACTAACACAAACAGACAAGCCACCATCACTAATAAAACTGTTCTTTTTAATTGCATTAATTATGTTTTTCGGGCAGAAAGTCCAATTAAGGATTCACTTGAAGCAAGGGAGCGCTCTGTAAAAATGGTGAAGGACAAGGTCCCAAAACATAAAAACCAGCACTCATTCTGCCGCATTGCGGGTGCAAAGGAACTAATTTTAAATGATTTCTGCCAAATTGTATTTGTTAAAACGTTCAAACAAGATATCGAGATAGGAGCGGAATCAACCCTCAAAGTACCTTAAAAGAAATCTATACGCACATCTCACATCTCCTCTGTTTATCGCAGATTCACGTCATTCAACGAGTGGCGTATTACATCATTAGATTTTATTAACATGTTCATATCAAAAATACACGGCCACGACGATTTTAAGAGCTGTTAAAGAGGCTTTTTAGGCATCCATAGATTCACGCCCAACACAAAATGCGTACTTTTGCACTGAAAAGAAGAACCATATTTCATGCAGATAGGAAATATTGATTTAGGCGAACGCCCTGTAGTGTTGGCACCGATGGAAGATGTGACCGACATTGGCTTCAGATGGTTATGCCGTAAAATGGGAGCCTCAATGGTCTATTCCGAATTCGTATCATGCGACGCACTAACCCGCATGATCAGTTCCACCCTTCGCAAACTTCATGTATGCGACGCTGAACGCCCGGTAGCCATCCAAATATATGGCAAAGACCCGGGAGCGATGGCCGAGGCAGCAAAAATCGTGGTAGAACAGGCTCATCCCGATATCTTAGACTTGAATTTCGGTTGCCCCGTTAAAAGAGTTGCAGGAAAAGGAGCGGGAGCAGGACTGCTACAGAACATTCCACTGATGCTTGACATTGCCCAATCGGTTGTAAAAGCGGTGAACATCCCCGTAACAGCAAAAACGAGATTGGGATGGGATTGCAACCACCTTATCATTACCGAACTGGCAGAACAACTACAGGACGCGGGCATTCAGGCACTCACAATTCACGGACGCACCCGTTCACAAATGTATACGGGAGTAGCAGACTGGACATTAATTGGAGAAGTAAAAAAGAATCAGCGCCTACACATTCCGATTATCGGTAACGGAGATATTGATTCGGCAGAAAAAGCAGACAATGCTTTTGCAACTTATGGCGTTGATGCAGTAATGATTGGTAGAGCTTCATTCGGACGGCCTTGGATATTCAAAGAAATTCATGACTGCATTCACAAAGACAATCCCATCACGCTCGAAGATACGATTGGAAGCAAATATGCTCCCATGTCGGCAGACTGGAAACTGGACGTCCTCAAAGAACAAGTCAGACAAAGCATCAGTCGCATTGACGAATATCGCGGCATACTGCACATTCGCCGCCACTTGGCAGCCACGCCTCTATTTAAAGGTATTCCCAACTTTCGTGAACACCGCATAGCCATGTTGAGGGCTACCAGCATCAATGAGTTGTTTGAACTGATGGAAGCTACGCGCCCCCTTATCCGCGAACAAGAAAGCATTACCAACAATCCTTAATCATTATCCTCATGGGAGTATTCATTCGGAAATCCATTTCACAACTTCAAGAAGAAGCAGGCTATAAAGGCAGCAACGCCCTAAATCGTGTATTAGGCCCCGTCAGCCTCATTGCGATGGGCGTAGGCGTTATTATCGGCGCCGGTCTATTTTCAATCACAGGATTGGTAGCCGCCAACTATAGTGGACCGGCCATCACCTTATCTTTTATCGTAGCTGCTATATGCTGTTGCTTCGCAGGCCTATGTTACGCCGAATTTTCTTCCATGATTCCGGTAGCAGGAAGCGCTTACACGTATAGTTACGCGACTATGGGAGAACTTGTAGCCTGGGTGATAGGCTGGGACTTGGTGCTCGAATACAGCGTTGCAGCCACGACTGTCAGCATTAGCTGGAGTCGATACATGGTTTCATTTCTTGACAGCATAGGTTGGGAAGTTCCCCATGAGTTTACGGCGTGTCCTTGGGACGGCGGTATCATCAACATTCCGGCCTTGCTCATAGTAATATTAATGAGCCTCTTCCTCATCAGAGGAACACGCGAAAGTTCGCTTTTCAACGCAGTAATCGTCTGCCTCAAAATAGGTGTCATTATTCTATTTGTCGTTTTGGGTTGGAAATATATTAACAATGACAACTTCCACCCCTACATACCTGACAACACCGGCACATTCGGCCATTTTGGCATTTCAGGAATCTTTCGAGGAGCCGCCATTGTATTTTTTGCATTTCTCGGGTTTGACAGTGTGAGCACCATGGCACAAGAGACACGCAATCCCAAGCGCAACATGCCCATTGGTATTTTGGGCTCACTGTTAGTGGTGTTAATACTCTACCTAAGTTTCTCATACGTAATGACAGGTGTTGCCAATTACAAGATGTTTAGCGGACAAGATGGGATTGCGCCTGTAGCCATTGCGATTGCACAAATGGGAACGGCAGGGGCTGACGGTATCATTCAGCCTGCATACCCCTGGCTTAATCGTGCCATCTTGTTAGCAATTCTCATTGGTTATTGTAGTGTTATTATGGTCACACTGATGGCACAAAGTCGCGTATTCCTCAGCATGAGCCACGACGGGTTACTTCCGCCTTTCTTCAGAAAGATACATCCGCGCTACCACACACCGGCCCATAGCAACCTGCTCTTCATGATTGTAGTGGGCCTTCTTGCCGCTTTCGTTCCTGCAAGAGTTGCCGGCGAGATGACCAGCATCGGCACACTCTTTGCCTTCATGTTGGTTTGTGCAGGAGTTCTTATCATCCGACGCACGATGCCAACATCTGAAGGAGCCTTCCGCGTTCCCTTTGTTCCGGCTATTCCATTATTGGGCATTATTATCTGCTTTATCGTCATGCTCTCTCTCCCTGCTGATACGTGGATACGACTGCTCATTTGGATGTTAATCGGTTTTGACATCTACTCCTCGTATAGTATTCACAACAGCCGGCTGGAGCCAACGAAAAACAGGAACGGGAAAAATTATCTATACATCATAGGCATTGCCGTAGGTGTACTCTGCTGCTTTTCGGGTCTATGGCACCAGCAAACTGTCGGATGGGATACCGGTAAAGGACTTCTGCTACTGGCTATCTGTTTCGGAGGAGGACACAGTGTTTACTTCCTATATAAAGCATGGAAGGAATAGCACGAATTATGGTGATGGTAAAATAAACCAACACACGCCATCCTTTTGTAACTAATTTTTCATCGTTACGGCAGCTCATTCAGTAAGCAAATTCGTACTTTTGCCATCGGACATAATATATATATATAACGATATGAAAGAACCTAAGAAATTTGTACGAAGAAGCATCGGACTCGTTGCCCACGACGCCATGAAAAAAGACATCATTGAATGGGCTCTCTTTAATTCTGAACGACTCATTGGGCATAAGTTTTATTGTACGGGAACCACCGGCACACTCATTCTTGCAGCCTTACAGAAAAAACACCCTGACGTATTTTGGGATTTCACCATTCTGAAATCCGGTCCTTTGGGCGGTGACCAGCAAATGGGCTCACGCATTGTTGACGGGCTTATAGACTACCTGATTTTCTTCACCGACTCCATGACGCTTCAGCCACACGATACCGACGTAAAAGCACTCACGCGATTGGCAGGAGTTGAAAACATTGTCTTTTGTTGCAATCGCTCTACGGCAGACCATATCATCACAAGCCCGCTATTCACCGACCCCAATTATCATCCCATCAAACGAGACTACACGAACTACACCACTCGCTTTGCCAGCAATCCAATGGTAGATGAAGTTGTTGAAAAAATGCGGGAAGAAACAAGCGCAACAGAATCTGACACTCCTTCTGTCGCGTCCATAAATAACGATGAGGAGTAATTATCTTCGTACCGCTACCCGGTTGCGTTAATCGTTTCTTCTTTCTTCATACAGCCATTATTAATGCGAAAAGGGATGCAGAAGCACCCCTAACGTGCGGCGAGGTTTTGCAAACTTGCA
>CALZOH010000089.1 GCA_945827465.1 uncultured Prevotellaceae bacterium | reverse complement strand
CCAACGATTAAGCGAACAAGTGTAGGGGCGTATCGCATACGCCCTGACGTGGGCGAACAAGCAAAGAAAATCGCTAAACCACTCCAATGATTGATGTATTCCTGCCGCCATGGAGGGCGTATGCGATACGCCCCTACACATTTTCGCTGAATGATTGGGGAAACGGTGGGTGTGGGTTATTTCCCGGTGACGAGGTTCTTCACCTCGTTGAGGATGTTGAGGGCTTCGAGCGGGGTGAGGCTGTTGATGTCGGTGTTGAGGATGCGGTCGCGTATTTGTCGGAGCACCGGGTCGTCGAGTTGGAAGAAACTGAGCTGCATGCCTTCGCGGCTTTGGCTGATCTGGACGGTGGGCTTGGTGACGCGGTTGTCGCTGTTGCTGTTCTCCAACTCCTGAAGGATGACCTTGGCGCGCTTGACGATGCTGGGCGGCATGCCGGCGAGCTGGGCCACGTGGATACCGAAGGAGTGGGCACTGCCACCGGCCACGAGCTTGCGAAGGAAGACGATTTGCTGGTTGACTTCTTTCACCGACACGTTGTAGTTGTGGATGCGCGAGAAGGATTTTTCCATCTCGTTGAGCTCGTGATAGTGCGTGGCGAAGAGGGTGCGCGGATGGCCTTTGGCGTTTTCGTGGAGAAACTCGACGATGGCCCAGGCGATGGAGATGCCGTCGTAAGTCGAGGTGCCGCGGCCCAACTCGTCGAAGAGCACGAGGCTGCGGTTGGTGAAACCGTTCATGATGGAGGCGGCTTCGCTCATCTCGACCATGAAGGTGGACTCGCCCATCGAGATGTTGTCGCTGGCGCCGACGCGGGTGAAAATTTTGTCGACGATGCCAATGCGTGCGCGTTCGGCCGGTACAAAGCTGCCCATTTGGGCGAGCAGCACGATGAGGGCCGTTTGGCGCAGCAGGGCCGACTTACCGGCCATGTTGGGACCGGTGATGATGATGATTTGCTGCTTCTCGGTGTCGAGGCGCACGTCGTTGGGGATGTAGGATTCGCCGGCCGCCATTTGGGTTTCGATGACGGGGTGGCGGCCTTCGATGATTTCGAGTTGGGTAGACTCGTCGACCTGGGGACGGACGTAATGACGCTCTTCGGCCACCCGGGCCAGGTTCAGGTAGCAGTCGAGGGCGGCCAGTTGGGCGGCGTCGTTCTGCAGCGTGCTGATGTGGGGCAGGGCAGCGGTGAGCAGTTCCTGGTAGATGCGTGCTTCGAGGATGAGGATGCGCTCGTCGGCGCCCATAATCTTCTCTTCATATTCCTTCAGCTCCTGGGTGATGTAACGCTCGGCGCTGACCAAGGTCTGCTTGCGCATCCATTCGGCCGGCACTTTGTCCTTGAAAGTATTCCTCACCTCCAGGTAGTAGCCGAAGACGTTGTTGAATCCGATCTTGAGACTCTGGATGCCGGTCCGCTCGGCTTCGCGTTGTTGCAGGTCGGTGAGGTATTGCCGGCTGTTGGTCGAAATGCGGCGCAGGTCGTCGAGTTCGGCATTCACGCCGTCGGCAATGTATCCGCCCTTGTTGGTGAGCGAAGGCGGGTCGGGCGTGAGGGTGGCGGCAATGCGGTCGCGCAGGGCGGTGAGGGCGTCCATGCGGCTGCCGATGTCGCGCAGCGTAGCCAAGTCGCTCGCGCGGCAGGCCTCACTAACGGGACCGATAACGTCGAGGTCGTTCTTCAGTTGCTGCATCTCGCGCGGATTGATGCGGCCGGTGGAGAGCTTTGAGATGAGGCGCTCCATATCGCCCACGGTGGGCAGCTTCTCGGTGAGCAGTTCGCGGAAGTCGGTGTCGTGAAAGAAATACTCCACGCAGTTGAGCCGCCGCTCGATGTCGTTGACCTGGCAGAGGGGGAAGGAAATCCAGCGGCGCAGCAGGCGGCCGCCCATGGGGGTGAGGGTGCGGTCGATGACCTGCAGGAGGCTGCGGCCGTCCTCGTTCATGCTGCTGAGGATTTCGAGATTGCGCACGGTGAAGTTGTCCATCCTCACATAGCGTTCCTCGTCGATGCGCGAGATGGAGGTGACGTGGCCGATGTGGGTGTGGTGAGTATCGTAAAGGTAGTAGAGAATGGCGCCGGCGGCCGAGAGCGCCGTCGTCATGTGATTCACGCCATAGCCTTTGAGATTTTTCACCTTGAAATGTTTGCAGAGCCGCTCAAGGCAAGTCTTCTCATTGAACACCCAGTCCTCCAACTCGAAGGTGAAAAAGCGCGGACCGAAGAAGCGCTCAAACTTCTCTTTCGTGCCTCGCAAGATCAGCACCTCTTTGGGCTGCAAGTTGGTGAAGAGCTTGTTGATGGTGTCGACGCTGCCTTCGGCCACGACAAATTCGCCCGTCGAGATGTCGAGCAGCGAAAGTCCACACAGTCCGTGGCTGAGGTAGAAGGCGGCGAGAAAGTTGTTTTCCTTGCTGGCAAGCACGTTATCGCTCAGGGCCACACCCGGCGTGACCAGCTCGGTGATGCCTCGCTTCACGAGTTTCTTGGCGAGTTTGGGGTCTTCGAGCTGGTCGCAGATGGCAACGCGGTGACCGGCCCGAATGAGCTTGGGCAGGTAGGTGTCGAGTGCATGATGGGGGAAGCCCGCCATTTCGATGGGCGATTGGGTGGTCACTTTGTTGTTGCGATGAGTGAGGGTGATGCCGAGAATGCGGGAAGCTAAAACGGCGTCTTCCATGTAAGTCTCGTAGAAGTCGCCGCAGCGAAATAAAAGGATGGCGTCCGGATGATTGCTCTTCAGATCGCGGAACTGTGCCATCATGGGTGTTAAAGCGTCGTCTGCCATGCTTGCTCAAATGAATTTAAAGGAAAACAAAAGTACGAAAAATCTGCGAAAAAGCGGTGATTCGGTAGCTGCCACCCAAAAAGCAAGAGCGCCAAGAAGGGCGCTCTTGCTTGTTTTGGTGGTAGCGCGTACCGGAGGGAAACTTATTGCTCGGGCGCGAAGAGGGGGTCCCAAGCAGGCAGCTTGGTGGGCTTTTCGGCGCTGAGGCGCAACAGTTTCTCGGGTACGTATTGCTTTTCGACAACGAGGCGGAAGACGTACTCGGAGAACCAGCGGTCGGACATGATGATGTGTCCCTTGTAGCCTGAGTCGGCTCCCCAACTGTTTTCCACCATCCATTTGCGCGGCTTGCCTTCTTGGTCGAGGTCAACGGCCATGAGGGTCATGGCGTGGGTCGAAGCGCTGGCGAAGGTGCGGATGCGGTCTTTCTTGTCCATGGGGAAATCGGTGCCGAGGAGGTCGGCATAGCAGAAGTTGCCCGGATCGGAGTAGCCGCGGGCGCGGTCGAAGTACTGGCCGACATCGCAACTCATATACATCATGGTGCTGTCTTTAATCGACTTGATGGCCATTTCCTTGATGTCCTCGATGGGTACGTTGACGAAGGTCCAGTTTTTGCCGAGGTAGGCGTGGCGGTCGAGGTCGATTTCGTAAGTCTTGTAGAACTCGCGCGAGGGGTCGTTCATGAACATAAGGTAATTGCCCTTGAGGTCTTTGTCGACATATTCTTTATAGAAACTGAGGGGCGTATATTCGCGGGTGTCGACCGGCTTACCCTTTGAGTTGACGCGCGTCCAGGTGAACTTCTCGGGCGGCATGCCGAAGCAGCGCACGAGGATGGAGTGGACGGTGGCCAGCATTTCCTGCTTCTTGTTGGCCAGAGCGGCCGGCTTGGCCCCATCGGCAGCCATTTGGCGCAGGGTGAGGCCGTATTCGCGCAACTTTTCGCTCAGCAGGCGCGAGTAGATGGAGGTGTTGTTGCTATTGAACGTTTCGGGCATGGCGCCGGCGGGAACTACGCCATACTTGCTGATGAGGTCGGAGATGCCGGTGAACTGTCCGCCGTCGGAGAGCGGGTTCTTGAAGAGCCATTCCACCAAACGGTCGTCCATCGGCTTCTTGGCGTTGTCGATAACGGTCTGAAGGAAGAGGTTGGACTTCTCCAGTTGGTCGTAGAAGAAGAGATAGACCTGCGAGAACTGGAAGCTGTTGAGGTCGAAGCGTTGAATCATGCGGGAGCGCAATACGTTGAGGCCTGTGAAGAGCCAGCAACGTCCGCTGCTCTTCTGGTCGGTGATGCCGCTTGACTTGACTTCGTGAGAGAAAAAGGTGCCGCCGGGAATGTCGTTTTGTGCTGTTTGTGAGAGAACTTTGATGCCGTTGACGGCAAGGGCGTTGGCTACGGCCTTGTCGGAACCGTTGAAGGTGGACTGCTGGCGGAACTGCTTCAGCATGTCGGGCGTGATGTCTTTCTCCTGCGCCGAGGCCATGCCGGCGGGCAAGAGGAGAAGGGCTGACAGAAATAATGGCTTGTAAAGTTTCATTGATGGGATGGTTGAAGATGTGAAATGATAAAATAAACAGAGTGGAGCGCAAAAGATGCGCTTGACATCCTTTTGGCTCCACTTTGGGAATATTTGTTGGGAAGGACGGAGCTTAGTCCTTGATGTATTCGCTCCAGTCGGTGAGGCGCATGTCGCCCTTGCGACGGAAGGTGTCGTGCATGGCAAATGCAGCCGACAGTACATGGTGAACTTCGCCGCCGTATTTTTCGGCAATCTTCATGTAGTCTCTCAACATCGGACGGTAGTCGGGGTGAGCGATGGCAATGAGACGCTCGGCGCGCTCCATGTCGCCGATACCGCGCAGGTCGGCAACACCGTATTCCGTGATGACGGCACTGACGAAGTGGCTGGTGTGGTCGATGTGTGAGCAGAAGGGCACGATAGAACTGATTTTTCCGCCCTTGGTGGTACTACCGCAGCTGAAGATGCTGAGGTAAGCATTGTTGGTAAAGTCGGCCGAACCTCCGATACCGTTCATCATCTTGGTACCGCAAATCTTGGTGGAGTTGACGTGACCGTAGATGTCGACCTCGATGGCGGTGTTCATGGCGCAAACTCCAATGCGCGAGATGACTTCGGGGCAGTTGGAGATTTCGCTGGGACGGATGACGAGGTGCTTCTTGAAGAAGTCGATGTTGGCATAAATCTTTTGCAGCGTTTCGTCGGTGATGGTCAGCGAGCAAGTGGATGCTCCCGTTACGCGTCCGCTCAACAGCAGGTCAACGGCTGCGTTCTGCAATACTTCGGTGTAGATGCCGAAGTTGGGGATTTCCTTGCAGCTACCCATGGCGCCGAGTACGGCATTGGCGGTGGAACCTACGCCCGACTGCATGTTGAGGAAGGTCTTCGGGATAAGACCCTTGCGCAGGTTGTCGAGCAGGAAGTCGGCCACATTCTGTCCGATGGTGTCGGTGGTTTCGCTGGGCTCGGTGAAGGCGCGGGCTTCGTCGGCGAGGTCGCATTCAACCACACCGCGAATCTTGCTGACGGGAATCTCGATGTAGGGCTTTCCGATGCGGTCCATCGGGCCGGTTACGTCGACAGGACGACGAAAGGGCGGCTGCTCGATTTCGTACATGTCGTGCATTCCGCGCATCTTGCCTGCATGGTGCAGGTTGTATTCCAAAATAATGCCCTTCTGGGCCATGCGGCAAATGGTGGGGGAGATACCTCCTGCGGCTGTCAGATAGATTTGGGCTTTATCGCCTACGATGTCGATGTCGCTGACCTCGATGATGGCCCAATCAACATTGCCCAGGTTGCCATCGCGCAACTGAGTGGCCATGTTAGAAAGGTTCATGTCTTGGTAAGCTACTTCACCGGCATTGACGTGCGTGCGAAAGTCTTTGTTGGTCGTGTAAGGAGCACGGTAAGCAATGGCTTGCGCATTGGTCAAGTCGCCATCGCAACTTTGGCCGGTTGATGCTCCGGTATAAACATTAATCTTGAAAGGTTTTCCGGCTTCATGTTCGCGGATTGCCTTTTCAGCAATGGCGTGAGGTATCATCTTGGGTACACCGGCAGGTGTAAATCCGCTTAAACCTACGTTATCTCCATTTTGAATCAATTCGGCAGCTTCAATCGCCGATATCTTTTCCAATTCCATGTATATATGATGAGTTAATTAATTCTTTTCGAGCGGCAAAGTTACGGAAAAATACCGAATAATGTAAGAATGATTTCTTCGGAACAGAAATTGTTTCGGGTTTTAGACTTAAAAAAGTCGCGGAACCCGAAACAAAGTTGTTATTCGTGCTATGATGTTTAAAAGATGAACAGTTTTTCCAACCAGTAGACGATCATACCGGCAAAGAAACCGGCTAAAGCCAAAAGGGTGTAATGCCTGAGATACCATCCAAAGGAAATCTTCTCTAATCCCATTACAATGACGCCGGCAGCGCTACCGATAATGAGAATGCTGCCGCCGGTTCCGGCGCAGTAGGCTAATAACTGCCAGAATGTACCGTCGATGAGCAGGCTTTCGAGCTCGGGGTTGGCCAATGCCTGGGCCGGAGTGGCAATTTCGTACATGTGCATACAAGACGCAACCAAGGGAACATTGTCGACAATGGAAGAGGCAATACCGATGGCGCCGGTAATGACATAGGCATTTCCGCCGGAGAGCTTTTCTAATTCAACGCCAAGGGCTGCTAAAACACCCGTTTCCTGTAAAGCTCCTACTGCCATCAGGATACCGAGGAAGAAAAGAATGGTGCTTAGGTCGATGCGGCGCAGAACGGCGCTGACGCGATTTTTGCGAGGAGAGTCTTTATGATGGTGATAAAAGCATTCCGTCATAATCCAAAGGACAGAAAGTACGAGAATGATGCCCATGAAAGGAGGTAGGCCGGTGAGTGTACGGAAAATAGGAACAAATACCAATCCCACTACACCCACATAGAAGACAGCGTTGCGCTGGCCTTTTGAAAATTCAAATTTCTCTCCTTGTGTGTCGTCATTCACTTTTACTTGTACCAAATCTCCTTTTAGTATGTGCTGAAGAATGAGTAATGGTACCAATACGGATGCCAAGGAAGGTAAGAACAGTTCCTTGATAACGCCCAAAGTAGTGATGTTCCCCTTAATCCAAAGCATAATGGTGGTTACGTCGCCGATGGGCGAGAACGCGCCTCCTGCATTGGCTGCTAATATGACCATACCTGCGTAGGCCATGCGTAGGCGGCGATGATGTACCAACTTACGCAGTACCATGACCATGACGATGGAAGAGGTGAGGTTGTCGAGGACGGCTGAAAGAAAAAATGTCATGAACGTAATGCGCCATAACAGAGCACGCTGACTTTTGGTACGAACCTTATCGCGTACGAAGTTGAATCCTCCGTTTGAATCTACTACTTCAACAATCGTCATGGCACCCAATAGGAAGAATATGATCTCGCTGGTGTCGCCAACGTGATTAATGAATACTTTATGGACAACGTACGAGGCAGCTGTGGCGATACTTCCTTCGCTCAATGCTTTCTTCCATTCGGCAAAGTCGGAAGCGTGCATCAAATCGATATACGAACCGCAATTTCCCATATAGAGAACCCAGCAGGCTACACTTAGAAATAAAGCTACTGCAGTTTTATTTACTTTGATATTGTTTTCTAAAGTAATCATCAAGTAGCCCAATAAGAATACAACTGTAATGATTGTTGTCATGACTGATTTTTTGAAGAAAAGTATTTCAGAATTTTATAAACGCGGCAAAATTAGTATTTAAAACGTAAAGGACGTATAAAGCATTGTTAAGTCACCAAAAATGTGTTTTATAACATAGAAAGCGAGAATGTTTTTCAATCTCCAGTTTTCAAAACCGCCTAACAGAAAGAGCTCCCGAATCATCGGGAGCTCTTTCAATTGGTTGTTCCAAGTAGACTCGAACTACTACTGAGGGTACCAAAAACCCTAGTGCTAACCATTACACCATGGAACAATCCTATATAAGAGGATTTACCTTCTTAGCGAGTGCAAATTTACAGCCTCTTTCTTAAATATCCAAATTTTGATGGAATTTTTTATTTTGCAATAATCAAGAAGTAGTTCTTTTTACCGCGTTGTATCAGGAGATATTTACCGTCGAGCAAGTCGTCAGCAGTAAGATTCAGTTCCGCATCGGTAACTTTTTCTTTGTTGATGCTAACACCACCACCCTTTACTAATTTGCGATATTCGCTTTTTGACGGGAAACAAGCTGTCTTTTCTGCGAGCAAATCGACTGCTTTCCCATTGATGTCATCTTTAGAGACTTCAAAGGTGGGAACACCGTCGAATACGCTGAGCAGGGTTTCTTCATCAAGCTTTAACAGATTTTCCTTGGTTGATTTTCCAAACAGTAGATTGGATGCCTCGATAGCAAGATCGTATTGTTCTTTGCCATGTACCATTACCGTGACTTCTTCGCCCAAGCGTTTCTGAAGAATGCGTCGTCCGGGGTCAGTTTGGTGTTCAGCAACGAGTGCTTCGATTTCTTCACGCGTAAGCGAGGTGAAGATTTTAATGTAGCGTTCAGCATCGTCGTCACTGACATTCAGCCAGAACTGATAGAACTTATAGGGTGTGGTGCGTTTGGGATCTAACCAAACGTTGCCGCTTTCGGTCTTTCCGAATTTTTTACCGTCGGCTTTGGTGATAAGCGGACAGGTTAAGGCGTATGCGGTATTTTCAATGCCAAGAGTACGGCGGATGAGTTCTGTTCCGGTTGTGATGTTTCCCCATTGGTCGTTACCGCCTAATTGCAATTTGCAATTCTTTGTTTTGTAAAGATGCAGGAAGTCATAGCCCTGCAAAAGTTGGTAGGTGAACTCTGTGAAAGATAAACCATCGCGTGCCTCTCCGTTAAGTCGTTTCTGAACACTGTCTTTGGCCATCATGTAGTTGACGGTAATGTGCTTTCCTACTTCGCGAGCGAAATCAAGAAAAGTGAAATCCTTCATCCAATCATAGTTATTTGCCATTTCGGCAGCATTGGGCAGTGATTCGTCGAAGTCGAGGAATTTTGCTACTTGTTGCTTGATACATTCTTGATTGTGATATAGGGTTTCGGTATCGAGCAGGTTGCGCTCTTGGCTTTTTCCTGAAGGGTCACCAATCATACCGGTGGCTCCGCCGACCAAAATGATAGGCTTGTGCCCACAACGTTGTAAGTGTCGGAGCATCATAATGCCGCACAAGTGTCCTATGTGTAAAGAATCAGCTGTAGGGTCTATTCCTAAATAAGCTGTTACCATCTCCTTTTGAAGGAGTTCTTCGGTTCCTGGCATAATTTGGGCAAGCATGCCGCGCCATGTGAGTTCTTCAACAAAATTCATTGAATGATGAGTTTAGTTTTGCGGGTGCAAAGGTAGTTTAAAAACCTGAGAAACATTCATTGCAGTCTGTTTTTTATCCCAAATTTCTTCTGCGTTGAAGGAATGTTATTGAGGCCTATGAAACCTTGCTGCACATGTTGAATTCGCTATATGAATTTGTTGCCTGTCTACTCGTGAACAGCACGAATGTTCATGCTATAATTCCTTCCACCTCCATAGAATAGTCCGTTATCACCCCAAAAATACGCATCATCATACCGGTAATAGACCTTTAAGATGGTCTCGCTATTTTTTGCGTAACTTGTTACGGTTTCTTCTTGTATAGTTGATGTCCAGTAATCCAATGCAGGAAGGAAGATGGCCTTATTGTTCTTCTTGCTGTTAAAGCGCCATCCCTTCACTCCCGACATGGTAGCTTCCTGCCAATCGGTATTTTCGAGCAATTCTTCCCACTCCTCCTTGGTTGGAATTCGTGCGCCATCGCCCCAGATTACCGATGCAGCATCATCTTCAGCCTCAAGATGAAATTTACCATCTTCGCCATATTTTGAGAAGTGATGCACCACGTCTTTCTGCGACAACATGCTATTGGGACTATGATAGATGTTGATATCCTCTCGATGAGAGTAGTATTTGCTTGCTGCAATGGATATGAATGCATTGTTGGTTCTTGGCTCAATTTCGGCCCACCCGAATAGGTTTCCGGCTTCTGTCGGACTATTGGCACCGATATTATAAGAAGCCCATTTCACGCTCAGTCCCAAATCAACCCATTGCTCAGAGGGAAGGGAACCGGCCGTTGTGAGTTGTTTTACCTCACCGTAATAAATTCCATCCTTTTGACTTTGCATGAACGGACGGATGAAATAAGTAGTAGAAGAAGTCAAGTTCTCCAGTCGGGTACTGATTCTTCCGTTCTGTATCTGAGCGGTAATAACTTCTTTCTGGCTCTGATAGTTGATTTCCGGCAAAGTAGACACTTGGAAGCCCACCTTGGCGATGTCAGCATCTTTGGTTCCGTCAAGAACAACTTCAAACGACACCTCTGCCGTCGTCTCAGTTACATTTTCGGCTTTAAAGTCCAAGAACCGCACATCCGGACGTCGCACCGGACGTACCGTGAGACCGTTGCAGCGAAGCGACACCGTGGCCAATACACTACCTATACCCTCAAAAATAGTACCGGAAGGGTCGGAATAATAGCTGTACGCCTCATCCGTATTGGTAGAAGAAACGGTACTTGACCAGAAACCCAAATGGGTAGGATCTTTTACGTCTGAGCTATAATCACGCCAACCGGTATTCGGGAATAAGATGGAATTTCCATTTGAAGCAGTGCAAAGCAGTCCTTCCACTCCATTGAGCGTGTATCTTTGTTTCTGCAATTGATCACTCCTTTTCAATTCCATGATCTCATCAGCAGTAGGCATTCGCCACTGATTGCCCCAATTAACCGTAGCAGCATCGTGCGGGGCATCTAACTGTGTTGCCGCAGCATCCTTGTAATAATTGGCGAGTGTATAAGAATTGATGTAATAAGCGTCCTTCGTGGTTGTCTCACCCCAAGCATAAAAATTACCCACTTCCTCAGGCTTTGAGGCTCCGACATTCCAGGCTGCCCATACCACACTCAATCCCAAGTCCACTTCCTGGGTATTGCCGACAACTATAGGCTTTGCAGCTTCTTGATACACGGTAATTGTTTCTTTCAGGCTCCCGCTTTTAATGAAGATAAAACCTTCACGTGATTTCATGTCCGGATTTGCTGCAACAGCAAACCGTTTCTTTGTCTCTACTAGTCCACGCGTAGAAACTTTCTCTTCCACAGAGGTTATCCATGAAGAGGCATCTGCATCCACTGTACATTCATAAGTGATATTAGCGTTGATTATAATTTCTATTTCGCCTCCATTGGCAGCTACCTCAAAACGCGATTGGGTGGTGGTCAGCGCATCTTTCTGTTTCTGAGTAACAATAATCTCTTCTTTCCGCTCACCACTCTTTACGATAATCTTACCCTCACGTGCTTCCGTATCCGAATTTGCAGCAATAGCAAACCGTTTCTTTGTAGTAGTCAATCCACGTGAAGAAGCAGTGTTTTCAAGCGGTGTAATCCAGGAAGCAGCATTCGCCTCCACCTCGCACTCAAAGGAAATGTTAGCATTAATCTCAATCTCAATTTCGCCACCATCTGAAGGCACCTCAAAGTGTGATTGGGTAGTGGTCAACGCATCTTTTTGTTTCTGCAAGAGATTGAGTTCTACCTTTTCGGTTCCGCATACCAACGTAATGGTGGCCTCTCTATCGTCGTAAGTGTCATTCGGCTGTGTAGTGATGATAACGGTTGCTTTACCGGCCTTGCCCGAAGTTGGAGAAACCGAGTACCAAGTTCCTGTACGGGTAGTAGCTACGGAAATATTCCAATCCGACGTGGCCGTAAATGACACCTCTTCGACCCCGCCCTTGTCGGAAAAGACTAATGAAGGGATTCCTGACTGAGGAAACGTGATTTGATCTCCTTCCAACTCATCATCTGAGGAGGAACAACCGGCTAAACCGACCATAACAATACAACAGAGCAACATTGATAAAAACGAACGGATTATGGTCCGTGATTCGCTTATTTCCATTCGACTGATAAGCATAATACTAAAAAAATATGTGAGTTTGAAAATAGAGTGATGATATCTTGGTTTACAGAAGATAAAATTACAAAATTTATATTTACAGCAAAGGATTCTCGATTAATTTACGGGGCCAGTAGAAAATCAGTGGTGAAACTTATAGGGCTTAGCAATAAGAATCATCTCCATAGACCATTAGCGTGATAATGACCGTGCCCATTAATTATAGAATCCCGTTCAGGCTATGCTGTTTTGTATCATGAATAATGTGATTCCGAACATTTGCAGGGAGGTTTTACACAAGGAACAATCGGGCATTGAACGTTTGTATAGCGGTTTTGCGTCGTGTACAAAAAGGTATTGAACGTTTGCATGACGGTTTTGCGCCGTGT
>CALZOH010000088.1 GCA_945827465.1 uncultured Prevotellaceae bacterium | reverse complement strand
GGCGTCGGAGAAGGTTTTGCAAACTAAATCTAAGACTTATATGTTCTGATATGGTTTTTAACGATGGTTTCAAACACGTCAGCACATTTCTTGATGTCTTCGTATTCAGACAGCTCTTTGCCCTCAAGCCCATCGCCTGTCCAGTCCTTCAGGTCTTTTGTGTATATGCCGACGTGGTGATGATCGAGGAAGTTGGGTGTGAGAGTATAGGGCAGGTGATGAAGGTTCATGCCATCGATGACGTTCTTGAAATAGCTGTAGTCGCCATCGATGGTAAAGCCATAATCAACAGCTACACGATAGATGGCTTCCCAATGACGCAGTTTGCTGAAGACAGCGTTTCTCTGATGATAACTATTGTTTAATAGTTTGGTCATACAGCTTTTTAGTATCTCCAACCGAGTTGCTTCTTCCAAATCTTGTACCGTAGAACGTTCTGCTACCATCATGCCGTCGCCATACATATCTTCGTGTTCCTCAGGGTCAGCATCATCAAGAGTGTATGGTCTGGACAGATGAGAGCGGAGAGGGATGATATGGGCATGAGTCTCGACATCATGGCCGCCCGCTTCCAGTTCGGTGATGCACGAGCCCGTAGCAAAGAAGTACATGGTGATGATAATGTTAATAGCAGCATGAATATCTTGTTCGGTTGCTGTAGGTGAGATGTGCGCTTCACTGTTACGCCACTCCTTTACCATCAAAAGGTATTGATAAAGCGTCTGATAGGCCGGCTCGTTGCTGTATTTCAACAACCAGAGCGGGCGCACGGCATGGATGACATCCTTCCATGTCACAGGGTCTCCTTCGTGTTGTGGGCTCACTTCTTTGCCCTCCATCAGATAATAGAGTTTCTTTAGGTACGCCTCAAACTTGGTGACAAGCAGATTGAATGCTACGTGTTTATCAACGATAGAAGCCTCCTTGACAAAGAGGTTGGAAAATGCCCTGATGATGAAGAGGCCCACACCGTCCAACGATGCGAGCGTCTCTTTGTCCAAGACATAGAACACGCTGTCCATCACCTCTTCTTGCGGCCGCATGTATTGAGCCACGTCAGCGAGGGTGTTTTTGAGTATGTCTTTGATGCCCTGTCTGATGATATCAATATTGGGCACCGGCTCTTCGACAGGCTTTTCCTCTTGATTTGTAACCGTCTCTTCGGGTGAAGGTAAACTGGACGCATTTTCCAAGGTAATCTCATCGTGGAGCCATGCCAAGAGTATATACTCACGAGCCACAGGGTCCAGGATGAACTTGCGCAGTATTTGGTCAGCCTTGGGCATCACCAGGAATGGAGGACAGTCAGCTCCTGTAATCTTCTTCAGGAATTCTTTGGTCTTCTGTAGGTCAAGAGTGAGCTTCAGATTCTCAAAACGGTTGAACTCATTGAGATTTTGTTCATTTACATCGCTGCTCATGATGTTGATGAGCTGGCTGGCATTGACACCGGTCGCTTCATTCAGGTTCATGATTTGCTTCTTCAGCTCGGTTATCTGGTATTCGGCAATATAGTCGTAGATGGTCTTGCCTTGTTCGAGATGAAGGTCGCCACTCTGAATGTCATGCAGGATGATGAGGGCAGTGCGTTGGTCTTTTTGCGAGAGTGTGGCAAAGGTCTTGCACAATTCCTCCAAGGCAGCCTTCGTCATCTCGCTTCCAGGCCCTTCCGTATAGAGATTCTTGATGAACTTCTGGAATTTCGAGTCGATATATTCCGCATTGATAGTGCCGGTACCCGTTTCCGTGATGTAGGTGTCAATCTGATACTCCCATGGGTCTTTGGGATCGCCGGGAACGACTGGTCCAAAAAGCTCGCGGTAACGCTGGAGCAGGATGAGGTAGGTCTGCTCGTCCAGTTCCATCTTGACGGTCGTGTAGGTACTGCCATGCTGAAACTCGTATTCACTCTTCTCCCATACAAAGCCCTGTAGTTTGGCAGCCTCCAACAGATGGGTCATCTCGCTGAAACACTTGGCAAACATGTTCCGGTCCTCGCGCGTGTCGGGCAGCTTCTCAAAGTTCATGATACGGTGGGAGTGGAAGATGTCTCGGATGGAAAGGAAACGCTGGTTGATGTTCGAGAGATTTTTCTCAAGTTTATCGACAAACACGCCAAGCGGTCTGTCGACATACACCTCCAGTGCGTCGTTGATGTTCTGCTCCATGGTATAGGGATAGGCATAGTACTTGATGGTGCCAAAGGGCTTGTCGGGACCGAACAGGCGGTTGGTACGCGAGAAGGCCTGGATGATGTCCACATACTTCATCACCTTATCCACATAGAGCGTGTTGATCCATTTCGAGTCATAGCCCGTCAGCATCTGGGTGACCACAATCAGCAGGTCTATCTGCTTCGAGTGGTCATGCTCGATGCCGATATAGGGCTTCTTGTGCGCCAGGCGCTTGGCCACATCCTTCTTGTACTGCGCATAGTTGGCGAGCCGATAGTTCATGCCATACTTGGCGTTGTAGTCGGTCAGCATCTCATTGATGGCATCTTCGCGCACAATGCCTCCATCGCTGTTGTCGATGTTGTTGTCAAACACAGCCACAACGTTCAGCGAGGGGTGGTACTGCTTGAAGAGCTGGTAGTAGGCGATAGCTTCGGGTATGTTCTTCGTAGCCAGCATGGCGTGGAACTTACCGTTCTTGCTCAGCTTCTCACGGCTCTTCACGATGTCGTTAGCCACCACGATATGGTGTTTGTCACACTGGTAGATGTTCTTGGGCAGGTAATATTCAATGCCCCGCATCGGCTGACCGTTCTCTGTGTAGCTCTCCGGCATCTGGAGCTGGCCCGTAAAGCGGTCATAGATCTTGGCCAGTTCTTCGTCCTCATTGATGAGCTGAAGGTATTCTTCCACCGTTCTCTTGACAATCGGCTCATCGGGGTTGCGCTCTTTGAGCTTTAGGTCAATCTGACGGAAGGCAACGAGTTCACGCAGCTCGTCCTCGTCGTAGGTGTTGACCATATAGGGGTCGAAACCCAGCACATTGCCGTCGGGAATGCCGCTGGCAATGGTGTATTTGTGTAGCATGTCGCCGAAGAGCGTCTCGGTGGTAATCTCATTCTTGGCATTCTCTTCAAACACAGGAGTGCCTGTGAAGCCGAAGAGTAGCGCACGTGGGAAGGTGTGCTTGATGCTGACCAGCATGTCGCCAAACACGCTGCGGTGGCATTCGTCGATGATGAATACCAGACGTTTCTTGCCGATCTTGTCAATCAGTTCCTTTGTGATGGTGCCTCCACCTGAGATGGCAGCTCCCTCTTTGAGGTTACTCATCTTCTGGATGGAGGTGACAATGAGGCGGTCATCGTTGTCGATGCTTTTCAGTTTGGAGAGCAGCACAGAGGTGTCGGCCGTGTCTTGTATCTCGTCGCTCTCGCCGGCAAAGCCACGGTATTCGTCGAGCGACTGCAGGGCCAGTTCAATGCGGTCGAGCAGGAACACCACCTTGTCGGCATCGCCGCTCTTGGCAATGAGTTCGGCACTCTTGAACGACGACATCGTCTTGCCCGAACCCGTGGTGTGCCAGATATAGCCACCCCGATGCAGGTGGTCGTCCCAATTGGTCTCCTTCACTCGGTCGCTGATCTTGCTCACGGCAAAGTACTGGTAGCTGCGGAGCACCTTCAGCGTCTTGTCCTTGTCGTCGGCAATGGTATAGAAGCCCACCATCTGGTGTGCCATGGGGATGGAAAGCAGGTTGGTGGCCACCTGCCTCCAGTCGCGCACGATGACGTTGTTGAAGTCCTCCCAATGGAAATAGAACTGTGGGGAGAAGCGGTCTTCCGTGCCGGGATTGGCAAAGTAGAGCGTCTCTTCGGGCGTCATCGCCACATAGATCTGCACCATCGAGAAGATGCCGCTTTGGAACACGCCTTCATGCACATACCGCTTGATCTGGAAACAGGCTTGGCTGACATCCACCTTGCTTCGTTTCAGTTCGATATGTATCACAGGCATGCCGTTGATGAGCAGCATCACATCGCCACGGCGGTCGCCCCTCATCTCTCCAGCAGTCTTGAACTTGGGCTGGCGTGCTATCTGATAACGGCTCTGTCCCGAAGAGATCTCCATCGGGTCGAATATCTTCAGATATACTTCCTTGCCGAAGTTGTTGGTGTCTGCCTCGTTGTCGCGTTTGATGCACACCTGCTTGGCGTTGATGAAACGATTCATTTCGTAGGGCGAACCGACCATGTTCACCTTGTCCATCACCTGCTGCATCTCCGAGGCGGTTAGCGGATAGTTGCCCAGTTTGTCGATCTCGCGGTTGTTGTCGTAGATAATGCGAGCCCAGTTCTCAATCAACAGCTCTTCGGTGGGGTTCATGATGACCTCGTTCCATCCGTGTCCGAGCAGGTGGTTGGTCAATGCCTCTTCAAAGGCCAATTCTTTAATGAAACATTGTATGTTGTCAGCCATAATGCGTTCTGTTTTTATTGATTAGTATCACCCAGCATCCCTCTTATTTCCTTGTCAAAGTCAGAGTCTATGCGTTGGGTCTTGTTGAAAATGTCGTATTCCTCTTCCGCCTTCTGCTTGGCCTGAGCCGCAGAAATCTTTCCTTTATCCGGCAATATCTGATAGCGGCGGAAGGTAAGAAACTCGTTCACGCTGGCAGAGAACTGCTCCATGTTGAACGTATTTTCGCGTTCAATGAGGTCTTCTATGTAATCAAAGAATCCCGTGACGGCACGCTCCAGTTGCCTTATCTCTTTTTCTTGCAGATAGTTTTTGGCTATGCTGACATCCGATTTCAAGATACGTCCGTCTGGCGCATTCTTCCAGGTGCTCAGTCCCATGTGCTCTTTCGTGTGGTCAGCTTTGGTATAGATAATCTCTGCTGCCGTTTGTCCGGTGATGGCATAGTGAAAACGGTTTTGAATCATGGCATAGAAATCCTGTGTAGTAAGGGAGTTCTTGTCATAATCCGTACAGCATTCGGCATAGATGTCGGTAATCTGTTGCCAGATGCGTCGTTCGCTGGCACGGATGGAGCGGACGCGTTCCAGCAGTTCGCGGAAGTAGTCCTTGCCGAATACAGCCATCCCCTGCTTCAGTCGCTCGTCGTCCATCACGAAGCCTTTCTTGATGTATTCATGCAGAATCTTTGTGGCCCATTGGCGGAAGCGGGTGGCTTTCATGGACGATACACGATAGCCTACGGCGATGATGGCATCGAGATTGTAAAACTCCACCTCTTTCGATTGCGTTCTTCCTTCCATCGCACCATGTTGAGTGGTTATTTCCATTTTGGAAACAACCACGTTCTTCATCAGTTCTCCTTCTTCAAATATATTCTTCAGATGTTTGCTGATGGAAGGCACGCCAATTCCGAAGAGTTGCGCCATAGCCTTTTGGGTACACCAAAGGGTTTCGTCTTGAATGACCACCTGCACCTTGCCCTCATCATCGGGGAGGCTGTATAATAGGAATTGTATCTCTTTGCTCATCGTATTCTTCGTTATTAAAAGTTATACAAACATCTTGTCCAAACAAGCTGCCTTGATTTGCTTCAGTTTCTCCAAACGCCGGGATTGGAGAGTGATTTGGCGGTCGAGATTGGTGAAGTAGGAGGCGATGGCGCGTTGCTCGGATGTAGATGGATATTGTAAAGTAGTCTCTTGTATATCTTGTTTTGATAGACTTGGAATATTTGCTGCTTGTTGTCTTTTAATATATTCACTTTCATGATTTTTTAATGAATAAAATAAGAATACCCAACTCGAATTGTCGATAGTGCCTATACTATAGCAACTATTCCCTGCCCAAAAAGGACCTTCCTCTTTATTGACGAAACCAGCATTAGCCCCTCGTGCGCTTACAATAACTTTAGGTCCAATTTGGTTATATAAGTCATAAAAGCCAGTATTTGTTGAACCTCCATTGTATACAGGATATGGTGAAAGATTATTCTGCTTGGTCTTAATTACAAATTCACCTATAGTAATGCAACAAAAAGAACCAATTTTTCTCTTCTCCCATTCCCCCTCAAATCCTTTGAATCTGAGTTTAGGCACAGTTTCTCCTTCCTGTGGGAACATAGCTTGCAGGCTTGCCGCCTTTATCTGCTTCAACGAAGCAAGACGAGAGGTGGATGCTGAAATTTGAGCGTCTATTGTGGTGAAGAAGGAGGCTATCTTTTGCTGCTCGGGAATACATGGATAGGTCACAATAATATCCTTTACTAATGAGCCTGACAAATTGCCTTGTCCTCCTTGTAATAATTCACCTACAATTTTATCTTTGTTGCAAAGCAAAAAATTGGAGAGAAACTCTTTCTCCACTAATTTATAAGGTGTAATAGCCAATATGGCTTGATTGATTGCGCCCTTTATCTTTGAAATGGCCACATCGCCACTTGTTGCTCCATACAAAGCATACAATAAGGTCCCTCTATCTACGATTTTTGCAGAAGAATTATTATACCCTTTTTCGGTTAAGAATAATTCAGTTTTGTCCTCGTGGATTTCTCCAGAACGAATAAAAGGTATATCTCCGCCATAGAATTCTGATACCCCAGCTGTTGGAGTTCCTCCTGAGAAGGACGAGGAGAAGTTCCCAATTTTGTTGCTTTCCCATTCCCCCTTAAACTCTTTAAATCTTATCTTAGGTTCTTTCATAGTTCGTCCTCCTTATCGTTATGCAGTTGAGATATAATTTTGCAAACGTGTTTGCAAAATCTATATATGTTGGATTGTTGCGCATAATCATTATTGATAAATGTGTCTACAGTGCGGACGCAATGAGATGGATGCTTCATACTTCGTCCTCCTGCTCGTAATAATAGGAATAGTCAATACCCTTCATAAATAGCTCGCGGCTGTTAATCTCATCGGTGAGAGCCCCTTTCAGCAACCTCCGTATGGCTGTGTCGTCACTCACACTGACACGCATGGCATGGAGATAATCGTTTTTGTTTATCTTGCTCCAGTCAATGCATCGTTTCAGCGAACGTTTGAAAATCAAATCGATCCAGATGCGTGTGCTGCGACCGTTACCTTCCATAAAAGGATGAGCTACATTCATCTCTACATACTTACTGACAATCTCGTCGAATGTGGTTTCGGGCATCATTTCGATGTTGTGCAATATCGTAGGGAAATAAAGGCAATTGGCAAAAGTGAAGCCTCCCTTGCTGATGTTCTTGGTGCGCAGTTGACCGGCAAAGTCATACAGTCCTCCGAAGATATATCCATGTATCTGTTGCAGGCACTTGATGCTTCCCGGTTCCAGTTTGTTGAGCATTCCACTCTCAAAGAGGTCGTATGCCTTCTTCCTGCTCTGCCCGTCGATAGTATTGTCGCTATAGGTCAGCCAGTCGAGGAATGCCATTGCTTTTTGGTTGGGCATCGCCTTGGCAAGGGCTGCTATGCCCTTGGCATCCAGCGTATCGGTAAGTCGGCGTTTTCCATCAGGGGCAAGCAGCTTCAACTGGTTAGTGACACTAACCAGTTCATTGCCTTCCTTCTTGAGCTTTGTTTTCAGATACTTCCAATAGTTGCGCGTCTTGGCATAGTCCTCCTGCTCATTGATGGCACCAATGACATCGAGCACAGAGAAGTACCATCGGGCACTCTCTTCAACCCACACGGCACGCACCTCATGGTCGTTGTAGAATCGGATGGATATCTTGTTCATTGCTTGTCCTCCTCAATTTGTGAAACGTGTCCCACATTTTTTGAATAGCTTCTGTTCTTGTTTCCTCCATGAGCTTCAAGACAGCCATATTCGACCAGCCGGCGCAGGTATCGCTTGGCGGTTGTTTCGGTGAAACCGAAGGCTTTGACAATGTCCTCTGTTCGAACCTCTGCTTTATCGGCCACAAATATCAAGATATCGACCAGTTTCTCGGCAAGAGAGGGCTTTATCGACCATTTATCGACCATTTCCTTGACAAAGTTCGTTTTATCGACCACTTCAACCGATCTGATATACTGGTCGATGTCATTTCTCAAATGGGCGCAATGCAACTCGGCCATGTAATTGAGGAATATGTCTATATCCTCATACTCTCTGGTGTCTATCAGAGCTTGAATATATTCGCTCTTATCCTCTTTTGAAACTTTTGTCGGCAACACGCCATACTCCATTTGCAGGAGATTCATCAGCAGACGGCATGTCCTGCCGTTTCCATCAGCCCAAGGGTGGATGGTGACGAGCTCGTAATGAGCCCAGAAGCTCAATTCGTAGATGGCCACAGCATCTGTCGGGTCGAGTTCTCTACGGCGGACATTGAGTTCTTGACAAAAGGCTTCCAACCTTTGAGGCACTTTCATCCAATTCATATAGGAACGTCTGCCTGCTCCTGCGGTTACATTCAGTCGGCGCAACTCACCCTTCGAGGCATCAAACGAACCGCCGAAAGAATTATATTCAGCTCCGGTTCTTGCCATTACCTTGGAGGCAAGTGTGACGAGTGTATCTACCGTAATGTCTTCGTGACGCTTTATCCATGCTCTCCCGTATTCGTAGGCATCTTTCAGGTCCAGATTCATCAACTGTTCCATCATGGGCTTGCCTTTTGCAGTGATGCCCTCATCAAAGAGGAGCTGGGCTTCCACTTCGCTCACCGTACTACCTTCGATGGCAGTAGAGTGTGTGATGATGGAGTAGAGATAAAACTTGTCGTAGTCTATCTGATACGAAATGCCTAACTCTTTGTGCTGTCGGAGCAGTTGAAGCAATATGTTTTTGTTTTCTGGTGTCATAACTACTTCTCCTTATTGATTAACGCCTCCAGTCCCTTGATGGCAAACTCGTCGCCGGTGAGCTGGCTCACCAACTGCGCAAGCTCTGCATTGGCTGCGGCAATGTCGTCGTTAATCTGCTGATAGCTGACGGCATATTTCCGGCTGAGGGCAAGGGCAGAAGATTCGAGGGCGGAAAGCACAGCTGTGAGCGCACCGTTGATGCCTTCGCATACGGGCACAATCCACTTTAACTGCAGGAAGTCTGCGATTTCCTCATCCGACAGATGCTCTATGGCTTGGATGGTCTTTTCCTCCAAAGCAAGTTTATCTGCCTTGATCTGCTTGCCCCACTTCGTCTGCTCATCCCAAAGAGCCACCATCTGCTTGAGCTTCGTCTTGGTGTCAGCCTCTACGTCGGCCTTGGGTTTGGCATCGGCGGTAATCTTCTTCTTGTCGGGGGCATTGTCTTTCTCGCTGTCGCAATAGGTTTCCAGTTCCTCTTCGCTGAAGCTGTCGCGCACCTCTTCGAGTTCGCCTCCTATGGCTTCCACTCTCGACTGGAGAGCAGCCATGGCATCCAGCTCAGCCCGGAACTTCTCCTTCTGCACCAATTCAAAGGGAATGATGCGTCCCTTCAGTCCGTCGGGCACTTCTATGTCCTCGTCGTTCTTCTTCACCAACTTATAGGCCGTCTCCACCGTGCGCACCGCCTCTATGCCTTCCTCCTGTATGGTCTCGATGTCGCTGATGATGGCCTGCCAATGGTCTGCCAAGGCCTGATAGGCGGCATACTTGTCGACAAGGGGAATGGCTGCCAGACGGCAGAAAATGTCGGAGGCTATCTCGTCTTGTGCCTGAAGTTCATGGACATGCTTGACGTTGTCTATGAGTACCCGGTGGAGTTTGTCGGCAAAGCCATGGAAGGCTTCGGCAAACTGCATGGTGAACCATTTCACGTCCGTGTTCTGCTCAATGGCCGTCTTGACATCCTCCACCTTCAGGGTAGCGTAGGGTTTGTCGGCCTGCGGCGTGAAGAGGTCGCCACGGAGTGAGGGGAAGGCATTCCAGTACTTTTGCAGCGCATCAATCTCTGTGTTGGGAATGCCGCCAAACATGGTGGCGTAGATGTCATACTGCTCTGCTGCCTCGCTTGAATCCACATAGCGGGGAATGTTGAGGTTGTAGCCGTTGGCGCGGATCTCCTCACGGCTCACTTTCTTGGAGAAACCGGCGATGTCTTTGCGGTCACGAACGGTATCGGCAATCTTCTTGATGTCGCAGGCGCGAAGTCGGTTCTGCTTGCCGTCCTTTACGAATCCCTTGCTGGCATCGATGATGAGCACGTCATCATGATCACGGTGCTGCTTCAACACCATGATGAGCGTAGGAATGCCTGTGCCAAAGAAGATGTTGGCTGGCAGGCCGATGATGGCATCTATATTATTTTTCTCTATGAGGTTAGTACGTATCTGTTCTTCTTCGCCTCCACGGAACAATACACCATGAGGCAATACAATGGTCAGAATGCCATCGGGCTTCAGGTGATGGAGTTCGTGAAGCAGGAAAGCATAGTCTGCCTTCGATTTGGGAGCCACGCCATAGTCCTTGAAACGGGCATCATTCTCACGGTCTCTCGGATCCCATTGCTGCGAGTAGGGAGGGTTGCTGACCACGGCATCCACGTAGAGTGGCTGTCCTGTCTCGCTGCCTGTTTTCTGCATAGGCCAGTCCTCGTCGAGCGAGTCGGCACAACGGGTGTTGATATTGCTGGGTTGTATGCCGCGCATCACCAGGTTCATACGGGTGAGGTTGTAAGTGTTCTCCTTCAGTTCCTGTGCATAGTATTTCACGCGGTTCTTGTCGGCTATGTGTCGTCCCACGGATTTACCGATGGTTATCAGCAGCGAGCCCGAACCCGATGTGGGGTCGTAGATCTCGATCTGACGTTTATCTCTGTGGTGCTCTGCCACTATCTCCGACATGAGGATGGCCACTTCGTGAGGCGTATAGAACTCACCCGCTTTCTTCCCGGCATTGGCTGCGAAATTGCCAATGAGATATTCATAGACATAGCCCAGCACGTCGTAGTCCTGAGAACCATCGGTTGGAATATCCTTGATGAGCTTGATGAGGTCTTTCAGTGCGCGTGTCTGACTGGCAGGATTCTCTCCGAGTTTGCTGAGACCTGCCTGCAAGGTCTTGAAGATGCCGTCATAGACCGCCTTGTAGTTGGGGCTCACCAGGCGGTCGAAGGAGTTGAGTGCCACAGAAAGGTCGGCCACGGTAAAAGTGCTCTCCGGCAGCAGCCAGGTGGAGAAGAGGTTTTTGTATTCGATGAAATAGCCGATATTGTTCTTGCAGTAGTCAATGATAACCTTTGAGTTTTCATCCTCGTAGTTTTCAACAAGGATCTCCAAGGCTGCCTTTTTGTCTTCATCAGACGCACCCTTCATATCTTTCAGGATGTAGTTCACCTCGTTATCCGACAAAAACTTGTAGAAGATGAGACCAAGGATATAGTCTTTATACTCGTTGGCATCAATCTTCGAGCGCATCTTGTTGGCCGAAGCCCATATCTTGTTCGCTAACTGTTGTTTATTCATATTACGCTTTATCTTTATTGTTTTGGAGTTATGGCTGGTTCTTTAGGATCGTAGAATCATCCATGCGAACCAACTCGCCAATTTCGCATTTTAGAGCCTTTGCGATTTCTATGAGGCTCTCCAAGTTAGGTTGCGAGGTATTCGTTACCCATCTTGATATAGTGGCAGTGTCTTTATTTAACATCTCACTCAGGTCTTTATTTGAAACCATTCGCTCTGCCATTACCACCTTAATTCTGTTTAAGGGCTTAGTTTCCATATGATCTAAATATTATATTTATTCAAAGCAAAAATACATATTTTGTTGAGAGTACCTGTGATTTAGGTGCTGGATTTTCATTCTATGTGCAAAATAATTGATTTCCCCATCAATTTATCTGTAATTTTACGCGGTTTTGTGGTCGTAATACACAGAATAACGAAAATCAAATCAAGAACACAGATCCTTTTTTCCGGGGCAGTAGATAATCTGTGGGCATAGTTATAGAATCCCGTTCAGGCCATTTGGTTTTATATCACGAACAAAGAGGCACTGAGCATTTGCATGGAGGTTTTACACAAGGAACAATCGGGCATTGAACGTTTGCAGGACGGTTTTGCGTCGTGTGCAAAAGGGCATTGAACGTTTGCATGACGGTTTTGCGCCGTGTACAAAAGGTCATTGAACGTTTGCATGACGGTTTTGCACGTGTGCAAAAAGGCCTTGAAGTTAGTTCATGGGGATTTTGCACGTGTACAAAAAGGTATTGAAGTTAGTTCAAGGGGTTTTGCGTCGTGTACAAAAGGGTATTGAAGTTAGTTCAAGGCGTTTTGCACGTGTACAAAAAGGCATTGAAGTTGGTTCAAGTGACTATGACTAAAATTACTTCACAGATTATTTGTTTATTTTCTACTTTGC
>CALZOH010000087.1 GCA_945827465.1 uncultured Prevotellaceae bacterium | reverse complement strand
CCTGAGCCCACGAAAATCAAGGCCGGTTCTTTCCTTCCCGGCACCCTCCCGTCGGCCCTGTATCCTGCCCGACACCAACCCTTTCCGTCTTTTCGCGTGCTTCAAGCCGTGCCGATATTTGCCGGGAAAACCAACAAATATCGCATTTTATGGCAAACTATACATCTACCGCCAATGTCGTTCTCTCGGTGAACGGCAAACAGGCCGAAAAGATGCTGTCATCGCTCGAAAAGGACGCGAAGCGTCTGGAGAAGCAGTTGGCAAAAGCCGCCGCTGCGGGCGACAAGGCCACGATGAAGAAACTTCAGCGCGAGCTGAACCAGACCACCCGCCTTATGGACCAGCTAAGAGGTTCGTCGGCCTCCGTCGAGAATGTTCTGCGCCGCCTTGACAAAGCGACTCCGAAGGAGCTTAACAAAGTCCTTCGGCAACTCAAGAACGAGTTGAACGGCATCGAGCGCGGCACTGCCGCGTGGGACGCACACGTCGCTAAAATCAAGGCGGTTAAAGCGGAGATTGACCGAGTCAACGAGACTATGCGCGAACAGCAGTCCCTTTCCGACCGCGTAATGGACTGGATCAACAAGTGGCAGGTGGCTCTCCTTGCTGTCGGAGCCGCCATTACGGGTCTTGTCCTCGCAGGGCGTAAGGCTGTCAACGCCTACGCCGAGATGGAACAGGAGATGGCCAATGTCCGTAAGTTTACGGGCATGACAGCCGAGGAGGTCGAAGCGCTCAATGAGGAATTTAAGAAGATGGACACCCGCACTTCGAGAGAGGAACTTAACCAACTCGCCCAGGAGGCCGGACGACTTGGCAAGACCTCGCAAGAAGATGTCCTCGGCTTTGTCCGTGCAGCCGATAAAATCAATGTGGCCCTTGACGACCTCGGCAGCGGCGCTACGCTTACGCTGTCGAAGCTGACGGGCATCTTCGGCGATGAAAAAAGGCTCGGTACGGAAAAGGCCCTGCTTTCGGTCGGTTCAGTGATTAACGAGTTATCACAGAACTGCTCCGCATCGGCTCCGTATATCGCCGAGTTCGCCTCTCGCATGGGCGGTGTCGGCTCTCAGGCCGGCATGACCGTGCAGCAGATTATGGGCTTCGCAGCCGTGCTTGACTCCAACAACCAGAAGCTCGAAGCTTCTTCGACGGCTCTATCGCAGGTTATTGTCCGTATTTATCAGGATCCGGCCAAATATGCCCGTGTCGCAGGTATGAATGTCGAGAAGTTCGCCAACCTTGTAAAAACGGATATGAATGCCGCTCTGATCGAGTTTCTTTCGACCCTCAAACAGGCGGGCAACATGGATGTCCTCTCTCCGATGTTCAAGGACATGGGCGAGAACGGCTCACGTGCCATATCGGCACTTTCGACCCTCGCCAACCATATCTCCGAGGTAAAGGCGCAGCAGCTTGTCGCCAACGAAGCCTTCGAGGAAGCCACTTCTATCGACAAGGAGTTCGATGTGCAGAACAATACGGTAATGGCGGGTCTTGAAAAGGCGAAGAAACGCGTCAACGAGATTGCCGTTGAACTGGGAGAGAAATTACAGCCTGTCATGCGGCTTGTCATCTCTTCCTCGACCATAGCGCTCAAGGCTCTTTCGGCTATGGTGGACTTCTTCATCAAGTACCGCAGGGAGATTGCCGCAGGTGTGATTGCCATTGCCGCTTACAATGCCATTATGCTTGTCTACAACTACCATACTGTCATGGCGACGAAGGCGACGGCTCTTTTCCACGGCGTGATGAAGCTCGTCAGGGGAATAATCCCTGCTGTAAGGCTTCTCTTTACGCCTCTCATAAACGCCGTGCAGTATTTCACCAACGGCCTTCAGGTCAACTATGCAATGCAGGAGCGATGGCGCAAGTCGATGGCGGCGATGAAGTTCTCCAACTGGGTAGGACTTATACTTGCTTTGGGCGCCGCCATATACGCCCTTGCCAACCGCTTTAAGTCTGCCGCCGAGGAAGCGGAAAAGGCCCGCAAGGAACAGGAGGAATACCGCAAGTCGCTCACTGACCTTGACGAGAAGTCATCGGAATACTGCCATGCAGAGATTGCACGGCTCGAAGCGCTCTATAAGGAGGCCACCAACGAAGCCAAAAGCACCGACGAGCGGCGCGTGGCCGCTGAGAAATTACAGGCGCTTTATCCCGATTACTTCAAGAACCTTTCCACGGAGCAGATTATGGTGGGTCAGGCGAAGACGGCCTACGACCAACTCCGCGACTCCATTATCGAGGTGGCCCGCGCCCGTGCCGCCGCCGACAAGATTGTGGAGAACGAGAAGGAACTTCTCACTCTCGAACAACAGGAGCCGGGACTGCGGCAGCAGCGTGACGCCGACAAGCGGGTATATGATGCCGCAGTCGCCGACTGGGAAAATGCCCGTCAGATGGAAAGTAATAATTCATACGGCAACTCTACGGACGCCGCCGTGGGGCAGATGGTTGATGTCGCTCCCTATGCCCGCAGGGTCGCTTCCACGGGGCAGACTTACGAGGCTTCGGAGGCCGCTTATCAGGCGAATATCACCAAGCAGCGGCAGCTCAACGAGGCAAACCAATTCCTCCGTCAGAAATACAATGTCTCCGCCGAAGCTCTTGCCGAGCCGGAGAACCCGCAAGTCAATCTGCCGGGCAATGTTCCTCTCGACCCTTCCGGCTCAGCGGGCGACAAATTCGCCGCTGAAAAGGACTGGCGCGAGCAACAGGAGGCGTCGGCGCGTATCAGCTACGCCACCGGCGTAACCGATTACGTCAAGTACACGGAAGAAATGGACCGCATCGCCGTGGAGTTTTACGAAAAGCAGTTGCTTCATACCGACCTGACGGAGACGGAGCGCCTGAAAATCACCGCCGAGTGGCGGGAGGCGCAGAAGAAGCAACAGGAACACGCCGACGCTCAGACCATCGAGGCGGAGAACAACCGCTACAACACGCAGATTGCACAGCTCAAGCAGTTCTACATCGACGGCGCCATATCCAAAGAGACTTACGACCTCAGAATGGAGGAATACGAAATCGAACATCAGCGCAAGCTCGTGGCCGCAACCAAAGAGGGCAGCCGCGAGAGGCTTCAGGCCGAACAGCAGTTGCAGTCGCTGTTGATCGCGCAGATGCAGCGCAAGCAACAGGAGCGCGAACGGCTCGAAGCCAAGTATGCCGCCATGAAGAAGGACTACTTCGGCGACAATCCTCAGGAGGCTCAGGCTAAGTATGACGCCGACCTCGCTATGCTCGATGTCGTGTACCAGCGCGAACTTGCCGCAGCCGGTAACAATGCGGCTGAGAAACTTCGTATCGACGAGGCATACGAAAAGGCGAAGCTCGCTCTGAAAAAGAAATACGGGCTTCTTGCCGAGGAAGATACGCGCAACGCTATGGAGCGCGGTATCGCCGATTCTGTCGAATGGCTCAACTCCGACGGCGGCAAGGCGCTGACAGGGACGCTCGACACGCTTGTGTCGGGTATGTCGGCGGTGTTCTCGCAGCTTTCTACTATGGTTCAGGCTGAATTGGAGATACAGACGGCATCTATCAATAAGCGATATGATGCTGAAATCTCCCGCGCTGAGGGGAATACCTATAAAATCCGCAAGCTCGAACGCGACAAGGAGGCTGAAATAGCCAAAGCTAAGAAGGAGGCCAACCGCAAAATGTTCGCTATGCAGGTTATTCAGGCCGTGGCGCAGACCGCTACCAACGCCCTTAACGCCTACGGTTCGGCTGCGGCAATTCCCGTTGTCGGCTATATCCTGGCGCCCATCGCGGCGGCTATGGCTGTGGCGGCAGGAGCCCTGCAAATCGCCACTATCAAGAAGCAGCAACAGGCATCGGAGGCGCAGGGCTATATGACCGGCGGCTTTACCCCGGAGGGTAAGCCTGATGAAGTGGCAGGTGTTGTTCACAAAGGGGAATGGGTCGCCTCACAGCGACTTGTCAATAATCCCCGAACCCGCCCATTGTTGGAGGCTCTGGACTATGCGCAGCGCACCAACACAATCGGCTCTATTACTGCCGCCGATGTGTCGCGCACGATTACTGCTCCAGCAGTCCTGGCGGCACAGCCACAGGCCACAACCGTGGTGAACAATACCTATGCCTCCGCGCCCGCGCCCTCGGACGAGAGGATTGTCGCAGTGCTTGACCGCCTCGATTCAAGACTGAACGAGCCGTTTGTAACCGTGAACACCGTCTCCGGCGATCACGGCATACAACAGGCACAGGACGAATACGACAGACTTATGCGAAACAAATCACCTAAATCACGCAAGTAATTATGGAAATACGCATCAACGGCAAGATTGCCATGCTCAAAAAGGGCACGTCCTTCGAGTTTGTAGCCGAAAACAGATTGTTCTCCGGCTCCGATGGATATACGCTCTCGATAACCTTTCCACTCCGGCATTGTCGGAACAATCTCGACATTTTCGGACACATCAACCGTGCCGATGTCATCGCCGGTAAGGTGATTTTCGACTGCGAAATCCGCGACCGCAACTTCTACAAGTTCGGCTCTATTACCATTACCGAGATCAACGATGCCGAAGTCAAGACACAGTTCCTCGAAGGCCGCTCGGAGCAGAACTTCGACATGACTTTTGATGATGTGTTCATCAACGAGCTTGACCTTGGCTCTCCGACAGAGACCACTGACTCCACGCCCGAAAAGGCGTGGGACCCCTTCATAAACAATATGAAGTGCGTGGCCCTGCCCTGGGTCAACGACTATTCGGGCAACATTCAGAACCTCGCAGACTTCCACCCGGAGGAACGCAATCCCGACGGCACGTTGAAGTCGCACTCTTACTATTCGTGGAACGCCGACTGCCGGGGCCGCTCGTGGCAACCCTATCTTCTTTATATCACTAAGAAGATATGCGAGGCTGTCGGCTACTCGGCTGACTTCTCGAAGTGGGAGGAAAAGGAGGAATACAAGTATCTCCTTGTCTGCAACACGCTCCCTTATGCCTGGGACACTGCGGGCTTCGCCCGTGCGCTGCCGCATTGGACGGTCGCGGAGTTCTTCGAGAAGTTAGAGCTGTTTTTGGGCGGCGAGTTCACCATCGACCACCGGGGCAAGTCGGTAGAATTTGCCTTTACCGATGCCACGCTGCTTGCCACGGAGCCCGTGCAGCTCGACAAGGTGATTGACGAGCACACGGTCGAGGTCACGGTCGATGATGACAAGTGCGAGTATCAGGAGGCCAAAAACCTCGTCTACAAGGAGTGCGACCATGAAATGTGGAAGTTCTACTCGTGCGACTGGTTCATCAAGGCGTGGCAGAAAGGCGCAGTCCGCTACGCGACCATGCGCGAACTTCTCTCTGCCAACCGATGGCTCGCAACTTGGAATGGATCGACCTCGCGAGGGTCAAACCGTGACAAGCTGCTCTATGCCGAGGACGTGGACGCTTACTTCATCGTGCGCTCGCTCTCGAAGACGCTTGTGGAGAAGCACGATGGCTGGATGCCTAACCGCTATCAGTACAAGATGGAGCTGCGCCCGGTCAACCTCTTTGGCGGCCGTATCGTGGACGATAGCGAGGACGCCGACGAGGTGGAGATTGAATTTGTACCTGCGTGGGTTGACGAGACCGAGGACAAGTACGGGCGTTGTCTGTTCCTGTCATTCTCCGGCTACGACGAGAACGACAGCACGGGCACATCCTGGAGCCGCGACCCGTACCAACGCAAGAAGGAAATCGACAACACCCTCTATCAGCCCCACGCCCTGCAATTTCTCGCCGCCGGTGAGCGTGACAAGAAAGCGGAGTATTACGACCGCATCTATGTGGGGTGGTGGGACGGAGCGCAGACGCAGAACGGCAAACTCCCGCATCCGTATGTCGAGGACATCGAGATTGCCGAGGACTGGAGCAATTTCATCAACATTCATTTCTCCCTGCGCATCAACCACACCACGCTCAACCGCCGACGCACGGTCTACTCAATCAATACCAGGCAAAAGACCACCTTCAAGTTCCTCTCCGACAATATCCCGAACCCTCGTGCAGTGTTTTTCATCAAAGGCAAGAAGTACCTTTGTGAAAAAATGACTGCGACATTCACGGAGAACGGAATGTCGCAGCTCATCAAAGGCGTTTTTTACTCAATTTTGGATTAGGCAACGTCCTTGTCACCGTCAGGCGTGGCGTTCTTGCGGGGACGGCCACGCTTTTTCTTTGGTGCCTCCACGACAGGCTCCGGCACTCGGTAGTCTTTGCCATAGAGAACATAGTCAAGGACACGGCGGTTGGCTATGTCAATCTTCTCAGGGTCACGCTCAATGTAGATGTCGGTTACTGATTTTGCACTATGCGCAAGTCCAATGCCGATAGTGCCGTCGGCAATGTCAAGCCGGGCAGCGATAGTAGCCCACGAATGACGCGCCCAGTACATTGTGCAATCCGGGACGCTCACATCCCCGGTTCTGTTCTGGTTGATGTATGCGCAGATTTTGTGAAGAGCCTTCGTTAGCTTGTCGTTAAAGTTGCGGTAAGGGCGGTCCTCAGCGAACATCAGCATCAGTTCTTTTCCGGCGTACTTGTCGATGAGATACTGCATCTCCGGCTCTATCTTCAGAGATAGGGGCTGCTTAGTCTTTGTGCGTATCCAATCGACTCGGCCATTTACAGGCTTTGTCATGTGGCACAAGTCAACCGTGTTGAGTCCGCGAAGCATGAACGACAGCACGAAGAAGTCGCGGTACTTTTCCATCCACGGTTCAAGGTCTTGCGCAAAGATGATCATGCGCAGAGCCTCCACGCACATGTTGCGCTTCTTAGTTGGTACGGTCTTGATTTTGTAGCGGCGATAGGGATTGCGGTCGAGAACTTCGTGGTCGATGGCATAGTTGATTACTGCTTTTAGGTTAGCATGGTGCATACGGCGACCGTTAGGGGAGGGCGCGGTTTTTGCCATGAACTTGTCGAAGTCCTCAATCCATGTCATGTTGATGTCGGAAAATTGCAGAGCGGCGGCTTGTTCCTCTCCAAGCCATGCCTCGATGCGACGCCATGTAACATCGTACATCTCGGCAGTACGGTCAGCCAAGCTCTTATTTGCTTTATAGCGAAGAAAGAATTTGCCTACGGTATTAGGGTTTTCTTTGGGAGTCTTGGCTACTTTGGCTGCTCGAGGAGAGAGAATATCCCGTATCGCGTTCTTTAGGTCGGTTGCAGTCATGTTACCGATACCACCGGGACGGCTGACAAGCTCGTTGATGATGTCGGTTATCTCCACGCGACGGCGGGCGATAATCTGATTGTAGGAAACTCGGTTTGGATGTTTGACGACCTTCTCTGCGGCTGCGTCCCATTGTTCGGGAGTGAGATTGATACTCAATGGCAGCAAGGCTGTTTTCCGTTGGTGTCCGATAGACACTTTCAGAGGGGCGGCGGCTCCCTTTTTGACTGCGCGGCAGTCGAGGATGAATTTTACAGTTGCCATGGCTTAAAAATTCGCCTCGGCTTACCTGATTTTACTGATTTTGGCAACCTGCACGCAAATTATTTGCGTGCAATTTGCGTGCACTTTTCGGCAAACATTGTTTTCAGTCGTATTTTTCGGTAAAATTTCGGCAAGTTTCGGCTTTTTTTTAATGCCACTTGTGGCTTCGGGATGTAAATAAAACGCTGACTTTCGACATTTATTGTGTCTGACTGTCAGCGTTTTAATAAGCGGAGCGACCGAGATTCGAACTCGGGATACCCTTTTGGGGTATACACGCTTTCCAGGCGTGCCTCTTCAGCCACTCGAGCATCACTCCATTTGACGCCGGGATGTCGTGTCCCGGCTTTCGAGTTGTAAAATTAATCATTGTTTTTATAATATCAGGTGTCATCGCCCGTTTTTTTATTCAAAAAGGATGTTTTTGTCGTCGCAAAAGGCTATTTTTTCACGCCCGACGGAGCCTGTCAAGATCCTATGATATATTTTAACTACGGGGCGGCTTGGGGGTTAACAATAATTAACAAACCAAACATCTCTTTTTCTCTACGAAATAGCTAAGTTTGCATCGCGAAACCTAGAGTGGCATTTTTGATAATCTCCGAAGGCGTCGCAACTTTTAAACCAATCGGCTTAAAACTTAGTAATTACGTCATAACCTGAATAATACACCATAATTATCTACGAAACGCAATACCTCTCAAAATCTCAAAAGAATCAAACCTTATAGTTATCTATCAACAACAAAAAACCAATTATCATATAATAAACCATCCAACCAAACAACAACACATGAAAAAACGACATTCATTATCGTTCGTATTGCCCAGGCTTGCCATGGCAATGGGTCTCATGTTGGCCGGAGGTATAACAACTGCTTATGCCGCCCCTATGCCTGAGCCCCAACAGTCAAATCAAACAGCCAGGGTTATCAAGGGCACTGTTTATGATGAAAACGATGAGCCTGCAATTGGTGCATCCGTAACCATCAAAGGCGGAGAAGGTGGTGCAGCTACCGACATCGACGGTAACTTCGCTATCCGCACGTCTAAGCCCAACGTCGTGCTTGTGGTTTCATATGTAGGCTACAAGAACAAGGAAGTCGCCGTCCGCGGTGACGAACCTCTCAAGATCACACTCGAACCTGCGTCGGAAGTCCTCGAGGAAGTCGTTGTTACCGCTCTCGGTATCAAACGTCAGACCAAGGCCCTCGGCTATTCTGTGCAGGACCTCAAGGGCAACGCTATCACAGAGGCCCGCGAGAACAACGTCATCAACAGCCTCAGCGGCCGTATCGCCGGCCTTCAGGTCAGCTCGTCGGGTAACGGCTCGATGGGTTCAAGCCGTATCACCATCCGCGGTAACAACTCACTCACCGGCGGCAACCAGCCTCTCATCGTCGTCGACGGTGTGCCGATGAACAACTCTAACGGCGGCAGTGGTCTCAAAGTTAATGAGAACAGCGGTGACACCGGTAACGGTCTCGCCGATATCAACCCCGACGACATCGAGAACATTTCGGTTCTTAAGGGTGCAGCAGCTGCCGCTCTTTATGGTACGCGCGCAGGTAACGGCGTCCTCATGATCACCACCAAGAAAGGTGGCGAGCGCAAGGGCCTCGGTGTAACCTGGAACTCTAACGTCATGATTGAGCGCCCGCTGACTCAGCCCAAGATGCAGAACGTCTACGGCCAGGGCTCGAACGGTGTCTACACCGGCGACAACAGCCTCAGCTGGGGTCCGAAGATGGAAGGCCAGCTCATCACCGACTGGACCGGTCAGGAACGCGAATTCCGCGCCTATGACAACAATGTCATGGACTACCTCCAGACAGGTGTGACGACAACCAACACTCTCGAAGCCGGTTTCAACGCCGACCAGGGCTCGTTCCGCGCCACTCTGGCTTACCAGCGCATCGACGGTGTCGTTCCTTCTAACTATCAGGATAAGTATAACATCAACCTGCGTGGTACGATCAACCTGACCAAACGCCTCACATTCGACACCAAAGTCAACTATATCAAGCGTACACGCTGGAACAACCCGACGACCGGCGGTGACCCCGCATCGGTGATGCGCAACTACCTGATGATGCCGCGAAGCATCCACTACTCTGACATGTCGCAGATCTATGACGAGGACGGCAACGTACTCCGCTGGACCAACGACCCCTACTATCTGCTCAACCCCTACGCAGCAGAAATCAACAAGAGCGAGAGCACACGCGACCGTTTCGTCGGTTTCCTCGCCCTCAACTACCAGATCACCGACTGGCTGTCTCTTAAGATACGCCACGGTGAAGACTTCTACTGGAATCACAACAGCAGCAAGGTGAAAGCCGCTTACCCCGTCGGCACAAGCTACGGCAACCACGTCGGCAACGGCCACTTCGCCCTCAGCTACTCATACTTCCGCGAGCGCAACACCGACTTCCTCATCATGGCCAACAAAGACAACTGGTGGGGTTCGAAATTCTCGGGTAGCTTAAGCTTCGGCGGTAACATGATGCACCGTCACAGCGACTCGATGTCGCAGAGATCAGGCGGTCTCGAACTCCCCGACTTCTTCACCATCAGCAACGGTATGAACATCACCGCCAGCAACGATGAGGAGAATAACTCGGTCAACTCGCTCTACGGTCTGGCTCAGCTGAGCTACGGCGGCTGGGTTTACCTCGATGTCACCGGCCGTAACGACTGGTCGTCGACACTTCCCAAAAACCGTCGTTCATTCTTCTATCCCTCTGTAGGCCTCGGCCTCGTGGTCTCTGACCTCCTCGGCTCATACGGCGTCAACGTTCCCCGCTGGCTGTCATTCGCCAAACTCCGCGGATCTTACGCTGAAGTTGGTAACGATACATCGCCCTATCAGCTCGTCAACAACTATGTTGTGAAGAACCTCACCGCCGACATCAAACAGTCGCAGGTATCAGAGGTGCTCCCGCTCTTCGACCTCAAGCCTGAGATTATCAAATCGTGGGAAGCCGGCTTCGACGTCCGTTTCCTCAACAACCGACTCGGTCTCGACTTCACATGGTATAAGAAGAACGCAACCAACCAGATTCTTACCCTCCCGATCGGTAAGACTTCGGGCTACAGCTCGCGCAAGATCAACGCCGGTAACATCCAGAACGCCGGTATCGAGGTCGTGCTCAACGCTACCCCCATCGACACCAAGGACTTCCAGTGGACAACAACTGTCAACTACTCTCGCAACCGCAACAAAATCATCGAACTGCACCCCGAAATCAAATATTACAACCACGGCAACGCAGGTTTCGTACGCGTGATTTCTCGTGCGGGCGGCACATACGGCGACATCGTCGGTTACCGCTACCAGCGCGATCCCCAGACAGGCAAGAAGATTGTCGACGCCAACGGTCTGCCCCTCCTCGAGGCTAATATCGACACCGAAAACGCTGTCGGCAACTACCTCCCCGACTGGACTGGCAGTATGAACAACCAGTTCCGTTACAAAGACTTCACCCTCAGCTTCCTGCTCGACCTCCGTGTCGGTGGTGACATCTATATGCGTTCACTCGCCGTAGGTGGTGCAGCCGGTACAACCGAGATGACAGTAGCCGGTCGTGAAGAATGGTATAACGGCACAGGCGGTATCCTCGTCGACGGTGTAGTCAAGACAGGTACTAACCCCGACGGCACACCCATCTACAGCGCCAACACAACATACGCCAATCCTCAGGAATACTGGTCACGCGTAGAGAAGGCTACCGAAGAATTCACCTATGACGGCACCAACCTCCGTCTCCGCGAGCTCACCTTCGGCTACATTCTTCCCAAGAAAGTCCTCGACAAGACTCCGTTCACCGGTCTCAAGGTCAGCTTCGTTGCCCGTAACCTCTGGATGATCTACAACAAGGTCAAAGGCGGCTATGATCCTGAATCGGTTGTCAGCACAAACAACGCCGGCGGTGTCGAATACTCGTCATTCCCCTCGATGCGTTCGTTCGGTCTGAACCTCAATGTTTCATTCTAATCAGAAAAAATCTCTCTTTACATAAACAATGAAAAGACTAAATAAAACAATAATCTGGGGTCTGGTCGGCGCTATGGCGTTTGCAAACACTTCATGCGAAAGCTTCGACAAGGTCAACACCGATCCCAACACGGTGACCCCCGAAAAGGTTGCCGCCATCAACCTGCTCTCGTTCGTGATGCTCCCGAGCACACTCAACGTCGACCAGTGGCAGCGCCAGCAGAACCTCTATGCCGACACATTCGCCCAGTATTTCGCGAACGATAAATACGAGTCGAATGTCTGCGAACCCAACGATACCTGGAACCAGGAATTCTGGCTTCAGCACTGGACATGGATTGCCAACCTCAACGAGGTAATCCGCCGCTGCGAAGGCAACGAAGACATGACCAACCTCAAGTCAATCGCCCGCATCTGGAAAGCATGGTGCTTCCTGCGCGCCACCGACATCTTCGGCGATCTGCCCTACTTCAAGGCTTGTGACGGCTCGGGTATCCCCGCCGGCTACGACGCTCAGAAAGACATCTACTATGATCTCGTCAAAGAACTCACCGAAGCCGGTTCGGAAATCTCGTCGAACGGCGGCAAGGTAGGCATCGGCGACCTCATCTTCCAGGGCGACATGGCCAAATGGAAAGCTTTCTCTAACAGCCTCCGCCTCCGCATCGCTCTCCGCATGAGCGAGGTTGATCCTGCCAAGGCTAAAGCCGAAGCTGAGGCCGCAGTCGCTGCCGACGGCGGTTTCATCACCGACAACGTCGTTATCTGGCGTGCCGAGAACTACTATCAGAACACCATCAACCCCCACTACTTCTATGCTCACTACTGGGATTCGCGTC
>CALZOH010000086.1 GCA_945827465.1 uncultured Prevotellaceae bacterium | reverse complement strand
TATACAAATCAACCTATTATAACAGGTCTTACCATGCAAAATGTCCAACCCGCCCAAAAATGCCTTGAAGTTGGTTCAAGGGGCTTTGCACGTGTACAAAAATGCCTTGAAGTTGGTTCAAGGGGCTTTGCGCAGTGTACAAAAGGGTATTGAAGTTAGTTCAAGGGGGCTTTGCGTCGTGTACGAAAGGGCATTGAACAATGTAAAAATGGTCTTGTTCATGGAACAATTTGGGCTTGAAGTAACTTCAAGTTGTTTTTGCGCAGTGTACAATTTGACCTTGAAGTTGGTTCAAGTCGATTTTGCGTCGTGTACAATTTGGCCCTGAAGTAACTTCAAGGCGGTTGGTACACCCATCAAAATCATTGTGATTTGAAGAGTCCTTGAGTGGTGATGAGTGATCAGTTCGTTACTTATCTATCACAGGAAGTATAAGGCGCGAAGTCATTCCTTTTTGATGATAGATGGTGATGTCAGCCGGATGGAAGTCGTTACGACGGCATTGCCATACGTTGATGAATTGTTGCGGGTTTCTTTCGGCAAGTGGAAACCAAGTGCTTTGTATTTGGATGAGAATTTTGTGGCCGGCTTGGAATGTGTGTGCTACGTCGGGTAGATTGAATCGAATGCGTTCAGGTTGGCCGGGCTTCATGGCGATGGGATGGCTGAAACTTTGACGATATCGGGCGCGCATAATGTCGAACCGAACTGGGAAGTGATAATTGCTCATTTCGCCGTTCTTGTCAGGATAGACATCAATCAGTTTTACGACCAAATCGGCATCGCTCCCGGTGGTGCTTATCCAAATGTCTGCTTCTATCGGGCCTCCAAGGGTGAGGGGGTGCGTCAGAGTTTCAGAGTAGAAGTTGATGACATCTTTTCGGGTGTTTGTGAATCGTTGGTCTTCTACCATGTAGTCCGCGTTGCGATAACTGCCGTTTCTGCTGGAGTAAGGAACGGGATCGTTCGGGTCAGAATGATAGGTAGTAAAAGAGTGCTTTTCAGTGGGAACTTTGTCTCGGAGTTGACCGAGGGAATGCAGATAGATGGAACGGCGTTTGGTACCGACAGCCGGCCATTGATTGAAGTTGTGCCAACGGTTTTCTCCGGTAAAGAATACAGTGGCTTTTGAATGCTTTTGTTTGAGGTCATCTTTATTACCACACAGATAAGCGTTGAAGAAGTCTAAATGGGCTTCGCGAAAGGTCTTGCCCAAATCGTTATCGCCAAAGTTCACTTTGCCCAAACTATTAGCACGTCCGTTTTGCCATGCCCCGTGTGCCCATGGCCCGATCAACAAATATACATTGGGCTTGTTCTTTAAATGGTGATAGGCATTCCATGTGCCATAAAGATCTTCGGCATCAAACAATCCGCCCACCACAAGTGTGGGAACTTCTTGTCGTTTGAGTAATGGGGTGTATGAGCGTTCTTGCCACCATTTGTCATAGTCGGGATGGGCTGCCATTGCTGTCCAAAAACTGATGCTGTCACCCAAGAGCGACAAAATGTTGCCAAGACAACCATGCTGCAGGAAGAAATCGCGTTCGTTTTGATTGTAATAGGGCTTGTAAGGCGAATCAGCGGGAGACGGTGCTTTTCTGGGACGATTAAATCCCGTCAGAAAACGAAAGGCATCGGTTAGCATCACTACACCGTTGTGGTGGATGTCATCCCCTAAGAACCAATCTCCGATGGGTGCTTGTGCGCAGACGGCCTTAATGGCCGGGTGTCGGCATATGGATGAAATCAGTGCATAATAACCTAAATAGGAATTGCCGGTTAAACCGATATTTCCATTATTTCGTGTGTGGTGAATGAGCCATTCTGCTGTGTCGTAGGCATCGCTAACATCATCGGACGGAGCCCCTTTTTCTAAATGAATGGGTCTGACATTTAAGAAATCACCTTCGCTCATTCGCCGCCCTCTCACGTCTTGATATACCAAAATATATTTCTTTTGACAAAAGGGGGCCATTCCCTTCCAGAGTGCACTGCTCATATTCGGGCCATAAGGATGGCATCCGTAGGGAGTGCGTTGCCACAAGATGGGATGGGACTCTTTATCAAGAGGCTCATAAATAGCAGTGTAAAGTTGGATGCCATCGCGCATTGGTACGTAGACTTCGCGTTTGCTATAATTTTGTTGAACCCATGCTTCGTTGATGTCTTGGGCCGGCAGGGATGTTGAATAGATTAGGCTGGTCAGCACGAAGAGTATAAGTCGACTCAGACGGATGTGGTTGTTTTGTGGCATGACAGTTGGTTGGATATATATATTATAGGTATGGTATAATCTTGTTCTCTTGTTGGGCTTGCTAAGTTACTATTTTTTTGTAGAAAAACTACGAAGTGATAGCTGCAAGTCTATTACGGTTGATTTCTGTAGGAATATTGTAGTCATAAAGTTTCAAATTCTTGTCAAAATGTCGCATTCTTGTCTTTTGCGCAAAAGTAAGGTTTTTTGCGATTCTCTTTTTTTCTACATTTGCAGCCGAATTCATCCAATAATGAAAACGATCATTACCTATTTTCTGTTGATGTTGTCACTCGTTCTTCCCCTTGGTTGTGACATGATTGAATATCATCCGTATGCAACTCGTGTTACCGGTGATACCGACCTTACGCGACGTATGATTGAGCGAATCGAGACCGAATGTGCGGGGAAAGATACTTTGCGTTTTGCTGTGATTTCTGATACGCAGCGCTGGTACGACGAAACGAAGTTGTTGGTGAATGCCATTAATGCCCGAGGTGATGTAGATTTTGTGATACATCTTGGTGACCAATCTGATTTTGGCTTGACTGAAGAGTTTAAGTGGCAACGAAAGTTGTTGATGGGTTTTCAGATGCCTTATGTTTGTATTATTGGTAATCATGATTGTCTGGGAACCGGCGAGGATGTTTATCACAAGATGTATGGTGATGATAATTTCAGCTTTAATGCCTCCTTTCTTCATGTGTTATGTTTAAATACGAATGCTTTTGAATACGATTACTCGCAAGCTATACCGGATTTTAGTTTCATCAAGGATGATTTGGCTGCTGTGCCCGATAGTGTGATGCGCACGGTGGTTGCGATGCATGCGATACCCTACACCGAGCAGTTTAATAACAACGTTGCTGATTATTTTGACTATATGCTCAATCAGTTTCCGCAGTTGCTTTTCTGTATGGGAGGACACGACCATCATGTTGGCATTGATTATCCTTATGAGAATGGCGTTCCATATTATAAAAGTGGTAGTGCCAAGAGTTTGGCTTACCTATTGTTTACCATAACCCGAAGCACTTATCGGTATGAAGCTTTCGACCTTTAAATACCAGTTGTCCGCATTAGTGGTGTTGCTGGCCTTGTTCCCACAGTCTGTAAAGGCCGGTGATAATACTCTTTCAATGTATACCTTACCCGCGCCCACGCTACAAATTGATCAGTCGGCTTTTAAACAGGAAGAGACCACGGTCAGCCGCTACGAGCGGATAACGAGACGTTATCAGAATTTTTGGAGAAGTCTTATACCCAATCAATTTAAGTTGCAATATGCCGGCAGTATCGGATTGGTATCGGCATCAGCAGGCTGGCATTACGGCCATGCAAAACGAGTATGGGAGACCGACCTATACTTTGGTTTTCTGCCTAAGTACAGCAGTCGGCATAATCACGCTACCATGACGTTGAAGCAGAGTTATGTGCCGTTTCGCATTACCATTAACGAAGGTTTCCAGATTGAACCGCTTGCATGCGGCTTGTTTTTCAATACTATTTTTGGTGATGAGTTCTGGAACAGTCAGCCTGATAAGTACCCTAAGCACTATTACGGTTTTCCTACCAAAATTCGTGCCAACGTATTTCTCGGTCAACGCTTGCGCTTTCCCATTCCCAGTGAGAAGCGTCATCATGCCAACTGTATATCCTTCTATTATGAGTTGAGCACGTGCGACCTTTATTTGGCCAGTTATGTGACCAACAACTTTATTTCTCTGACAGACATTCTGAGTCTGAGTTTCGGTCTGAAGTTTGATTTGTTCTAATTACAGATAATTGTTAATACGGTGATTTGAATGATGACTGCCGTTTGTCAGTTCCCGACGGTTTTGGCCGGAATACTGACGGCGGCAGTTGAGATTTATTTTGTGGGAACGTGGCATGCGAATATAGGCTTCGTGTGTTTTTTCTGTCATTTTCCGTCTTAATTAATTTGGCCGATTTTTACCCCTGGCAATATATTTCTTCCATTACCTTTGCAGTTCAGAATACATTTACTCTTGTTTTGAATCCTATTTAATGAATAAGTTAAAATGAACATCAGATTAGAAACCCCGCAAGACTACCGAGAGGTGGAGAACTTGACCCGTGAAGCCTTTTGGAATGTCTATCGTCCCGGCTGCACCGAACATTTTGTATTGAACCGCTACCGCAATTATCCCGATTTTATTCCGGAACTTGACTTCGTGATGGAAGAAGACGGTAAAATCATCGGGCATGTGATGTATTCCAAAGCCTGGCTGCTGACGGATGAGGGCGAGAAGATTCAGGCCTGGACTTTTGGGCCCATCAGCATCCATCCCGACTATAAGCGTAAAGGCTATGGACTGAAACTCCTCTGCTATTCTCTTGAAAAAGCACGTGAGCAAGGTATCGGTCTGCTTTGTATGGAAGGAAAGATCGGTTTCTATCGTCATGCCGGTTTTGTGGTGGCCAGTACTTTAGGCATACATTATCATGCCGAACCACGTGAGGCTGAAGTGCCTTATTTCTTGGCCCAAGAACTCGTGCCCGGTTATTTGGCAGGTCGTGAAGCTACCTATCATACTCCTCCTTGTTATTTTTCTGCCGATGACGACCCCGCGGGCTTTGCTGCTTACGAGGCTACCTTCCCTCCAAAAGAAAAGGCTTTTGCTCCTGAACAACTTCCTCAGTTCTGCCAGAGTTGTGGTATGCCGTTGACTTCTACCGATGACTGCGGTACTGAAGCCGATGGCAGCGTCTCCTATGATTATTGTCGCTATTGTTATCAGAAGGGTGCTTTCACCAGAGAATGTACGATGGATGAAATGATTGATACTTGCCTTCAATTTCTGGATGAATTTAATCGTCAGAGTGGTCAACAAGTTACCCGAGAAGAATATCGTGGCATGATGCAAGGGTTCTTTCCGATATTGAAACGCTGGCGTCAGCCGAAAGATTGAGAGAATGGCCGAACACTTGTTGCTGACACCCCGTTTGCGCTTGCGTGCCTGGACTGAGGCTGATGCGGCCGATCTGTTTGCTTTGGCTTCCGACCCCGAAGTAGGGCCTCGTGCCGGTTGGCCGCCTCATACATCTTTGGATGAGAGTCTTGGAGTCATCCGTACGGTGTTCAATAATTCCACAACTTGGGCCATTGTGTTACGCTCCACCGATACTCCTATTGGTGCCATCGGTTATGGTCCTTCGTGCGACTGCCATTTGCCGGCGCGTTGCGATGAACCTACCGTGGGCTATTGGATAGGTCAGCCTTATTGGAACCGTGGCTTTTGCACAGAGGCATTGGCTTGCTTGATTGAACATGTTCATTACTCCACGTCATTGCCTTCGCTCATCAGCGGACACTTTGTTGATAACCCGGCCTCGGGGCGCGTCATGGAGAAATGTGGTTTTGTTCCAACCGGAGAGTTTTGTACTGACCCGACGCTTGTTGATGGAGCCGACCGACTTATCCGTGTATTGAGGTGGGAGCGACCGTAGGTGTTGCTGTCACTGAAAGATATTTCCCGTCGTAAGGAAAAAGATGCGTCGGTAAGAAGCTTGCTTCTTCTCTTGGCGTCACCTTTTTCCTTTTGTTTATCATTCTTCTTGTGGTGATGATTGGGTGTTAGTCCTTAATGTTTGTTTCTTGCAGTCTTTTATGAAGTGTTTAGAAAACTTTTCTTACTTTTGTGCATCCGAAAAACAATTTATTACACATACATTCCAATGAAAAAACTTTTAGTCATTTGTTTATCTTTGCTTGTCGGTATTTCTGCCGGAGCAATTGTGCGTCCTGCCTCGTTGTTTAATGATGGCATGGTACTTCAACAACAATCTAACGTGCGGTTTTGGGGACGAGCCAAAGCCAATACAACGGTGAAGGTGAAAGGTTCCTGGAATAACCATACCGTGAGTTGCAAGAGTGACGCCGACGGTAAGTGGGAATTGCTTTTGCCAACGCCTAAAGCCAGTTTTAAACCTTATAAGGTGACACTTTCAGATGGTGATAAACTGACGATTAACAATGTGCTGATCGGTGAAGTTTGGCTGGGTTCTGGTCAGAGCAATATGGAAATGATGGTATATGGTTTCATTAACTGTCCGGTAGAAAATTCTGCTCGTTTTATTTCAGAAAGCTATAAATATCGTGATCGCATTCGTTTGGTAAAAATACCTCGCTTCCCATTGCGGCAAGAAGCTGAATATGTCGAGGCAAAGTGGCAAGAATGTACACCTGAAGTAGTGCGTACGGCAAGTGCCGTGGGGTACTTCTTCGCAACCCTTATTTCTGATAAACTCAATGTTCCGGTAGGTATCATCAATTCTTCCTGGGGTGGAACCCGTGTTGAGGGTTGGACTCCCAAGGATTTGTTGGAGGGTTATGGCGAAAAGCTCGATGTGGAAGTCTTCAAGAACCGTGCCAACTCGGCCACTCCGATGGTGATGTATAACGGTATGTTGAAACCTTTGGCCGGATATACCTTAAAAGGATTCCTCTGGTATCAAGGCGAGGCTAATGTTTGGCAAGCCAATACTTATGCCAATCATCTGAGCAATATGATCAATCGCTGGCGCAGTGATTGGAAACAGGGAGATCTGCCTTTCTTGTTTGTTGAAATAGCTCCTTATCAATATAACACGGGAAATGAGCAGTCAGCTTATTTGCGTGAGGCCCAATGCGAGGTTCAGCACATGGTCAACAATGCCTATATGGTATGTACTAACGATTTGGTAACGCCGTTTGAACGTCGTCAGATCCATCCCATGAAAAAATATGAGGTGGCTGAGCGCCTCAGTCTTCTGGCCTTAAATAAGGTGTATGGAATGAAGGGCATCAATTCGCAGAGTCCGGAGTTCCAGACGATGACCGTGAAAGATGGTAAGGCCATTCTGACCTTCAACAATGTGGATGCAGGTTTTAATCGCTTTGACGATATTGAAGGTTTTGAAATCTGTGGCGCCGACAAGAAATTTGTGCCTGCTACCGGTGTATGGCTCGAAGGTCGCAGAGTGGTGGTTACTTCCAACTTGGTGAAAGAACCTGTTGCAGTTCGTTACTGCTTTAAAGATTTCCAGATTGGTAACCTGGCCAACGGTGATAATTTGCCGGTGATACCGTTCAGAACCGATAAATAAGTTGAGGATTGCGCCATGGCGCTTGAATCTGAAAGATGACGGAAGGATTTTCTGCTTGTCGGGCAGGAAATCCTTTCAGTTGTTATGGAGTGAAGCTATTGTAGATGTTCGAGCACGTACCAAGCCAAGTAGTTCCCAAAGGTGGCGGTAATGTAGGCTGCAGTGCCTGCTGTTGAACGTTTGTTGCGTTCTCCTTTGACTTCCACTACGGCCTCGCGATTGACGGGTTCGTCGCTGAACACCACCGGCAGTCGATGGCGGTATCCGTCGCGGCGCAATTGTGTGCGTACGGCTTTGGCCAAGCCGCATTGCGTGGTTTTCCAGATTTGTTCTACTCGAATACGGCGAATGTCGGTCTTTGCTCCTGCTCCCATCGACGAAACAATGGGGATGTGACGGTCAAGGCAGTTTTCAATCAGTTTGCATTTGCAGTTGACCGTGTCGATGGCATCAACCACGAAGTCGGGTTTCAGTTCTTCCAATAGATGTGGAATGTTGTTTTCATCCAGGAAGATCTGTAAGGCCTCTACCTGCAGTTGGGGATTGATGTCTTTGAAGCGGTCGGCCAGTAGCGGGGCCTTGGCTTGACCGATGGTGGAATGCAGAGCCGGTAATTGGCGGTTGATATTTGACGGTGTTACCTTGTCGGCATCAATTAAGATGAGGCGACCCACTCCTGCACGGCATAACATCTCAGCCGCATAGGCACCTACGCCGCCCACTCCGGCAATCAGAACACGGCTGTCGGATAATTTCTTCATTCGGTCGCTGCCATAAAGCAGGAGTGTTCGGCTTTGCCATTCAGGAAATTCAATCTTTGTGCACATAAAGGAAGGGGAAGGCTGTTAGTTGCCGGAGGGGAATCCGGTGTTGAAAGATGACATTTTATGCTCAACTCCGTATTGGTCGGGGAAAACCAGCATCTTACTACATTGTGAAAATGAGTCGGCCAGCAGTTCCGGAATGCGTCGGATGGCGGGCTGGTACGAAAGTGAATTTTCACGGGCGGCTATCAGTACGAGCAAATGGTCTGTATGTACTTCTTCAGAGAGTTCTGTCAATCGGGAGAAGTTGTTGAAGGTAACGTGCGACATGCGAATGGTCTTATAATGTTTGTTGCAGAAACGCTCAATGCGTTCCCAGGCCCGGTCGGTTGAGTAGAAGATGATGCGGCAATCCATTTGGCGTGCCAGTCGGCTTACGTGCATGAGCCATCGTTGGAATCCGGCCTCATATTCCGCATTCTGTGGTACTACCACGTGGATGCAGCGAATAGTGTTGACGGCTCGTGTGCATTGGACGATGATGATTTGCCGGGAAATGCGTGAGAGTAAGTCAACGGTGACATTGTCGAACGAAGTACTGGGACGCCCTACCTCCTGATGATAACCGATAATCAGTTCGCTGGCATCAAAGTCCTTCATGGTGTAGGTGAGTGCTGTGATAAGGTTAATGCCCGAGCGCACGACTTTCTTCATGTTTACTCCGGCCGAAGCTGCCAATTGGGCTGCTTCTTTTACCAGTTGATGGGCGGCGTCGCGTTCACGTTCGTTGTCTTTGGCATCGACCACTAATTTTACGCCCACTAAAGGTGCCGTTGAACGATGGGGACGCATCATGAGGGCCAATGCAACCAGGTTGGACGTGGTGCGAGGGTTGGCCAATGCAACCAGAATGCGGTCTTCGTCACCTTGTTTTTCTTCATCGCTTACACTGGAGATCGCAATGCGTTTTGAGGCAGAGGTGGTGACCACTGCGCTGAAAATGCAGGATACCAAAATCAACATGACCACAGCTCCCATCAGCGTGTCGTCGACCAAGGGTTGTCCTGGTGCCACTTCGAGCTCGCGGCCTACCATTAGCATGGCGAGTGCACCGGCAGCGTGGCCGCTGGTAAGTCCTGTCATCATGCGGCAGACGTCGCGCCCTAATTGGAAGATTACCGATGCCAGCCAAGCTGCCAGCCATTTGGTCAGAATGGCCATTACGCAGATAACACCCACTACAATCAGGCCTTCGGGATGACTGAAAATCTGGTTGAAGTTGATCAACATGCCCACTCCTATCAGGAAATAAGGAATGAAGAGGGCATTTCCTACGAAGTCGATGTGGCGCATGAGCGGAACGGTTTCGGGAATATAGCGGTTGAGCACCAATCCGGCCAGGAAGGCCCCAAACACACCTTCCAGACCTAACGCCTGGCTGGTGGCGGCACTCAGGAAGACCAATGCCAAAACAAAGATGTATTGAAGTATGTCGTCAGAGAAAGTGCGGAAGAAGAAGCGGATAATGCGTGGATACACGAAGAACAGGGCTGCTACGTAACAACTGCAATTCAGAATCATCTGCGTCCATAGGCGCCAACCGGTGTGTCCGTGGAAACTGCCTGCCAGTCCGGCCAATACAAATAGGGCGAGCATCAGGGAAACCATGGTGGCCACCACAGAGAACGAAACTCCTTGATGGCGCGACAGGGCGTAGCGCGAAACGATGGAGTAAGATACCAAGGTGTGAGACGACAAGACACACGATACCATTACCGAAGCAGGGACAGAAAGGTGGAGCAAATAGTATGCCGAAAGCCCTCCTAAGGCAAAGGGTATCAGGAATGACATCAAACTGAAGGACAATACTTGTATCTTGTTGCGTTTGAAGGCGCCGGTATCCATTGAAATACCTGCGAGGAACATGATGTAATAGAGTCCTACCTGACCGAAGAGCTCGAAACTGCTGTCGCGTGCCAGTATGTTGAGCCCGTGAGGACCGATTAACACACCGGCCAATATCATTCCTACAATTTGAGGAATATGCAGCCGCTCGAATAGCAGTGGTGCCAACAAGATGATGAGCAACACCACGAAGAAAATCCACGTGGGGTCGCTGAAGTGCACACTCATGAGCAGTTGAAACATATTGTCTTGGTATCCCTTTAATTAATTTCTCCGCAAAATTACGGACAATGTTTCAAACTCCGGGTGGTTTCAACCACAATTTATCGGCAGCGATGGCCGGTAATGACAACCGGAATATCAAAATAGTAAGAAGTGGGAGCGTTTTGTGAACGGGATGCGCCCCGTAATGGCTTAAATACTTAAAAAATGAAGACTAAAGAGAGTTCATATCCCACAAATGTTCTACTTTTGCAAGCCGATAAATAAACAGATTAGTAATTATGAATGTAGCAATTGTGGGTGCCAGTGGCGCTGTTGGACAAGAATTTCTGCGCATTCTCGCAGAGCGTAATTTTCCCATTGATGAATTGAAGTTGTTTGGTTCAAGCCGTAGTGCCGGGAAGAAATACGTCTTCAAAGGTAAAGAGATTACGGTACAGGAATTGGCTCATAACGACGATTTCAAAGGCATTGACGTAGCTTTTACGTCGGCCGGAGCAGGTATATCCAAGGAGTTTGAAAAGGATATCACTCGTTTTGGTGCCGTGATGATTGACAATTCGAGTGCCTTCCGTATGGACGAAGATGTTCCCTTGGTAGTGCCCGAGTGCAATCCTGAGGATGCCCTGGACCGCCCGCGTAACGTGATTGCCAATCCGAATTGTACGACCATCATTATGGTGGTAGCCCTCAAAGCCATTGAGGACATCAGCCACATCAAGCGCATTCATGTATCTACCTATCAGGCAGCGAGTGGTGCCGGAGCCGTAGCGATGGATGAGCTCTACGAGCAATATCGTCAGGCCTTGGCCGGAGAGCCTGTTACGGTGAAGAAGTTCCCCCATCAGTTGGCCTTCAACATGATTCCGCAGGTTGACGTGTTCCTGGACAACGATTATACCAAGGAAGAAATGAAGATGTATAACGAAACGCGCAAGATTATGCACAGCGATGTGCAGACGAGTGCTACTTGTGTCAGAGTGCCTTCCTTGCGTTCCCACTCCGAGAGCGTGTGGGTGGAGACCGAGGCTCCCGTTTCGCCCGAACAGGCCCGTGCCGCCTTTGAACAGGCTGAAGGCTTGCAGGTATGCGACGACCCGAAGTCGTTGCAATATCCGATGCCCCTCTTCACATCCGACAAGGATGATGTCTATGTAGGACGTATCCGCAAGGATTTGGCTAATCCAAATGGTCTGACCTTCTGGCTGACGGGTGACCAAATCAGAAAGGGAGCTGCGTTGAATGCCGTTCAGATTGCGGAATACCTGATGAAAGTGGGCAACATCGGTTAAAACCAGGCCGGAAAGGTGCATGGGGCGTCGAGGAAAGGGGCGATTGCCGCAGTTTTCATAAAAAACGAGAAATAATCCTTTCTTTGACAAAAGAAAAAGTTGTACTTTTGCACCGCCGTTACGTGATAACGGCATATTCAAACCTATATATAACAAATAAATTAAACATTAATGGCAACAAAAATTAGATTGCAGCGTAACGGACGCAAAGGCTATGCCTTTTACAGCATCGTTATCGCAGATTCAAACGCTCCACGTGATGGAAAGTTTACTGAAAAGGTTGGTACTTATAACCCCAACACCAATCCTTCTACCGTAGATTTGAATTTTGAACGTGCTCTTTACTGGATGGAAGTAGGTGCTCAGCCTACCGATACCGTTCGTAGCATCTTGTCTCGCGAAGGTGTATTGCTGATGAAGCACTTGCGCGGAGGTGTACGCAAGGGAGCATTCGACGAAGCAGCCGCTCAGGCTAAGTTTGAGGCTTGGAAGAATGAGAAGAATCTCAAGCTCATTCAGGTAGCAGAGAAGGATGCTGCCAACAAGAAGTCTGCAAATGCCAGTCGTTTGGAAGCTGAGAAAAAAGTAAATGAAACCATTGCTAAGAAAGTAGCTGAGAAGAAAGCTGAAGCTGCTAAGGCTGCTGCCGAAGCTGCCGCTGCTGCTGAAGCCGAAGCTGCTCCTGCCGCTGAGGGCGAAGCACCTGCAGCAGAGTAAGCCGCTTACTTACGCATTCCCAAGAGAGGTTAACGGATGATTCATCTGTTAGCCTCTCTCTCTTTATGGGGATTTCAGTTCTTGCTATGGCTATTC
>CALZOH010000085.1 GCA_945827465.1 uncultured Prevotellaceae bacterium | reverse complement strand
CCTTTTGCCCCCATCCATCTATTATTTTCAAAAATGAGGCATGCTTGCGGGAACTCCCGCAAATGCCCCGCACGTTGGAGTGAGCTTGCGGGAACTCCCGCAAACGCCCCGCACGTTGGAGTGAGCTTGCGGGAACTCCCGCAAATGCCCCGCACGGTTGCGTGAAGCTTGCGGGAACTCCCGCAAACGCCCCGCACGTTAGAGTGAGCTTGCGGGAACTCCCGCAAACGTCCCGCACGTTAGAGTGAGCTTGCGGGAACTCCCGCAAGCAAGTCGCTTTTTAGAAAATCAACAGATTTTTGGTCCGAAACCTATCGCCGGACGCGAATTTTCCTGATTAGACGTTGGGCAGACTCATGCCGATGATTTTTCGATAAAGGTCGAGTGCGTACACATCGGTCATTCCCGTGATATAATCAAGCATGCCGCGAATACGACCGCTCAAGGTGTGGTGGCGAATTTGATATTGCCCGGGCACACGGTCGATGAGCAGGCGGCTGTAAGCTGCCTCGGGCTCCAGGATGGCATCGGTGAAGAGGTCGAGCAGGGTGTAGATGATGCGGTAACCGGCCAGTTCTACGTCGAGCACTTCGCGCGCCTTGTAGATGTTGGCACGGGCAAAGTCGGAGCATCGGCCGAAGGCTTCGCGGCAGGTGCTGTCGGTGTGAGCCAACAGGGAACCCTGGAAGCGGCCTTCCATGATTTCGTCTTCATGACGGATGAAGGCCTTGACACACTCCTGCTCAATGTGATTGATAACGTACGAGCGATAATACATCACCCGTTCGTTGGGGTCGGTCACGTTGGGGTAATTGTTCCGGAGCAGGGCGCGTTTGTCCGGTTCAAAGAATCCGAGCAGCAAGTCGTAGGTGTCGTCGGTCGAAATGATGTGGAGCTTGTGGGCATCTTCAATGTCCATAATCTCATAGCAGATGTCGTCGGCCGCTTCCACAAAGTAGGTGAGCGGATAGCGAGCGTAGCTCATGGCGCTCATCGGAGCTTCGGGCCGGAGGGAAATGAGCCCCAATTCGTCGGCCACGGCCTTGAAGGTTTCGGCTTCGCTTTCAAAGAAACCGAACTTGGGTTTGCCTCCCGAAAGCAGGGAAGTGTAAGGATACTTCACGATGGAGGCAAGCACGCTGTAGGTCATCATGTATCCTCCCGGTCGGCGCCCTTCGTATTGATGGGTAAGCAGGCGGAAGGCGTTGGCGTTACCGTCGAAGTGGATGATGTCGTTCCAAATCCATTCGGCCTTTTCGGGTGGGTTTTCGCTGAAGATGCGCTCGCGCAGGCGTTGCCCCTTGCTTTCGGCAAAGAAGCTGGCAATGGCGCGTTCGCCCGAGTGGCCGAAGGGCGGATTGCCCAAGTCGTGGGCCAGGCAGGCCGACGAAACGATGGAACCCATCATGTCAACACCGCTTCCGATGAGTTCGGGATGGATGCGCTGCAATTCGCGGGCGGCATCGTTGCCCAACGAACGGCCAACGCTCGACACCTCCAAACTATGCGTAAGGCGGTTGTGAACAAAAATGCTTCCGGGCAGCGGGAACACCTGGGTCTTGTTTTGCAGGCGGCGGAAGGGCGAAGAGAAAATCAGGCGGTCGTAATCGCGTTGAAATTCGGTGCGATGCTCTTCCATATTGTGGTGCTCGACCTTTCGGCCGGCGCGCTTCGACGAAATGAGGCGCAGCCAGTCCATACGGCGAGCAGGTGGGGCAGAAAGGATGTCAGAAGGTTTCATGCAGATAAAAGCCGTTGGTGAGTGACGGGGTTATTTGGCAATCCAACTTTCGGGATTGAGGATGGTGGTTTCCTTGCGCAGCTGGAAGTGGAGGGTATAACTGCCCGCTCCGTCGCGTGCAATGGAACCGATGGCTTGGCGCGTTGAGACACGTTGGCCTTTTGAAACGCTGACCGAAGAGAGGTTGCAGTAGACTGAAATATAACTGCCGTGGCGTACCAGAACATTCATCAATCCGCCGAAGGAGAAAATCATGCTCACCTCGCCGTCGAAAATGCTGCGGGCCGAAGCCGGTCCCTTGGTCGTGATATTGATGCCCTTATTGTCAAGGCGCACACCGCTGAGGCCTTTCATGGAATAACTGCCGTAGCGGGCCGAAATGATGTAGGGACCGGTGACGGGAACAGGCAGGCGGCCCTTGTTGGAGGCAAAGTTCTGCGCCAGTTTATATTCTTTGCTGCTTTCGCGGTAAGCCGGCATGGGGTCAGCCTTTTGCGACTTGGAACTCTTCTCGTTCTTGTCGCTCTTCTTCTGGTTCTTACTACTGCTGCCGGAAGCTGCTGCCTGTTCTGCCTCACGCCGTTTGCGCTCTTCGGCTTCACGGCGCTTGCGTTCTTCCTCAATGGCCTTTTGCACGTAGTAGTCAATCTTGCTGTTGAGCTGGGCCATCTCCTTCTTGTTTTTGGCAATGATGCTCTGAATCTGCTTTTGCTGCTTCTGCAGTTGGTTTACGGCCTTCTTTTGCTCGGTTTGCTTGCTTTCCAATTGAGTCTTGGCCTCTTCTTGCTTGTTGAGGGCGCGGCTCTGTGCGGCTTTGCTCTGCAGCAGTTGTTGCTGCACCTCTTTCACCTCTTCTTCTTTCTTTTGGATGAGCATGCCTTGCACGCGCTGATATTTGGCATATTCGCGAACGTACTGATAGCGGCGGAACATTTGGGTGAAATTGTCGGCTGAGAGAATGAAGAGCAGTTTGTTTTGCGACTTGTGATTCTTATAAAGATAAATCATCGACCGCTTATAGTTCTGTTTTTTTTCGGCCAGTTGGCGCTTCAGTTTCCGGAGTTCGGAGTTAAGGCGGTTAATGTGGCGTTGCAGCGAGTCGATTTGAGCCTGGGTATCGCGGATGGTCTTCTCCTGCTTGTCGATTTGTGCATTGATAACAGCCAGGTTGGCCAATTTCTTTTCAACCGTGCGGCTGGTAGTGCGCAGTTGTTGCTCGTCTTTCTTCATCTTCTTCTGCAGCTGTTCGCGCTGGTTGCGCAGCTGGCGTATCTTGGTGTTGGTCTGAGCCGGAAGCGTCACGGCGGTGACGAGCAATAAGATCGTGAACAGTAAGAAACGGTGCTTCATGCCTGCTTGTTTCAATGGTATCAGAATCCTTTTAGAATTTTATCCAGAATGTTGTCGGCCTTCATGGGAGTATATTTGGACGAAAGCTCGGTGCGCGTTTCCCATCCCGTATTGTTGTTGAGACTGCTCAGGGCCATGTCGAGCGTATAGACCGCCTTGTCGCCCTTGAACTGCAAGCGGATGGATTGCGGAAAATTCTTTCCGCCCAGTTTGGTGAAGTTGCTGTAACGGCATTCCAAGTTATCGGAATTGTTGAGTTCCTTGGGGCGCACGGAGGTACGGCTCAGTTGTCCGCTGCTGGTAACGGTCAGGAAGGAGTAATCCAACTTGGGAGCCGTGCTGAGGATGAGCAGCGTATGGTCGCCGCTTTCAGAAAGGCGGAAGTCACCCAAGGCTTGGCTGACATCAGGCTTGCCCGGCACGAAGATTTCATTCCAGAATATCGACTGCAGCGCGTTGAAATCGAGTTGGGCCGACTGCAGGAAGTCAATTTGCTGGTAGGGCACTCGGGTGTATTGCTTGTGATAGCGGTCGACAATGAGCACTTCCTCACGCGTAAATTCCATGCGTCCCACTTCAATTCCCAGTAAGGAGAGCGAAAGTTGGATGACGTCATTGCGCATCATCTTCAAATTGCCGCTGAGCGAGATGTCCTTTTCGCCGGCTTTGATGCTGATGCGCATCTTGGCAGTGACGGCTTGAGCCGTCTGGCGGTTGTCGAGCACCTTTTCGGCATAGGCCATCGCCGGTGCATTCGGTCCCTTATCTAAACGGCTGCTCGACTTACAGCCGGCAAAAAGCATTGTAACAGTCGTGACAACTGTCAAGAGATATTTAGGATGGAGTTGTTTCATTGCGGGAAGTATTTATTTTTCTTGATTTTTTTCTGCAAAAGGGGGGAAGTATTGCCTAAGTCCCGGGCTTTCATCCAGGCTTGGCGCGCTTCCTTCTTCCGACCGAGCTGGATATAGATGTCGCCGGCGTGTTCATAAAGGCTGGCATCTTCAGGATCGTTGCTGACCAATTCCAGAGCTCTCTCGATGTAGGCACGGGCCTGTTCGTAGTCGTGTGTGACGAATAGAATCCAGGCATAAGTGTCGATATAGGTCGGATTATCGGGTTCGTATTTCAGCACTTGCTCACTCATTTGGCGTGCTTTGTCGAGCCGTTCGCCGTCGAGCGAGAGAAAATAGGCATAATTATTCAAGGTAACCACGTTGGTCGGGTTGTAAACCATGGCGGAGTCGTAGAGGGCGTAGGCTTCTTCCTTCTTTCCGGCGTGATGAAGCGCGTCGGCGTAGGAAGAATAGAAGTTGGAAAGCATTTCCTTGTCTTTCGTGGCACGAGCGCAGGGAAGTCCTTGCCGGAACATCTCCAATGATTCGTCGTAACGTTTGAGTTGATAGAGCGTGCCGCCGCCAATTTGATAGAAGAGCAGTTTGTTGGGATTGTAGCGAATGCCTTCCATACATTTTTCGGCCGCTTCGGCATAAGCGCGGTTGTTGAGGTTATCCTGAATGAGCATGAGGCGGGCGCGGTCGTTGGCCGGCTCTATCTCCAAAATCTTGTTCATGCAAGGAATAAAGGCCGAGTCGGGTGCATTGTTAGCGGCCAGGTATTGTCCGTAAAGTTCCGGTAGCTGCTTACTGGCCAATGGTTGCTTCATCAGTTCTTGGAAAATGCGGCGAATGCGTTGCTCGCCGTTGGTCGACTTCTGTGTGCTGATGAGGCTTTGCAGCATGGATACGCGGAGCTCAGTCGATTGTTCATTGTTCAGGATGAGTTCTTCGCAGGCATCGAGCAGTTGTGGCTCTTTTTTGAGCGTTTGGAAGTAATAGACTTTAAACATCTGCGCCGACAAACTCGATGGGTTTTGTTGCAGCGATTGTTCGTAAGTCTTCCACGCGGCCGTGGTGTCACCTTTCTGAAGTTGTATTTCGGCTTGAGCGATGGGATAATAGTCGTTGTCGGGGTTTTCGAGGGCCAATTTTCCGGCTATTTCGATGGCGTCGTCATAGCGTTTCATCTGATTGTAGGTTTTCATCCGAATGTTCTGCATCTCTTCAGTCTCTCCTTCGGCTTTTTGCCAGTCGTCGAGTGTGGCGAGCAGTGACTCGTAGTCTTGCTTTTGGTCGAAGATGCGAAGGAGCATCTGGAAGGCCTTGGCCCGTTTCAATTCGTTGCCGGTAAGTTTCTTGAAAATCGGAATAGCTTTGTCGAATTGTCCGATTGTCATTTCAAATTGTCCCAAAGTTTCCAGATAATAAGTGTTTTCTTCGGGAGAATATTTCACCGCTAAGTTGTAAAGCCTTTCGATTTCTTCGTCGCTCATCACCTCGCCTTGCTGACCGACACGGGCCAAGTCAAAGAGGGCTTCCGATGCGGTGGGCTTGATTTCGAGGGCGCGTTTGAGCAATTGATATTGCGCGGTGAAGTTTCCTTTTTCTCGTTCAACAACCGACTCTAAATAGTAGGCATTATATTTTTCTTCGTTTTCCTGACTGATTGCCTTGGCGGGCTGTTTGCGTGTTGCCTTGCTTTTCCTCACGTCGGCCAAGGCGTCCGGCTCCATGCAACAGAAGGTGATGCTCAGAAGCAACACCCTGATGAAGGTCCGGACGAATGAAGAAGATTGAAAGGACATTTTGTCAGTCGAAGGGGAAGAACTTTAATCAATGGATGCCGGTATGACCAAAACCTCCGGCTCCACGTTCGGTTTCGTCTAACGTATCAACAACGTTCCACTCGGCTTGCTCGTATCGGGCAATGACCATTTGAGCAATGCGTTCGCCGTCTTCAACCACAAAATCTTCTTGGGAGAGATTGATGAGGATGACTCCGATTTCGCCGCGATAGTCTGAATCAATCGTGCCGGGAGAATTCAACAGTCCGATCCCTTTTTTGAGTGCCAGGCCCGAGCGTGGACGAATCTGTGCTTCGTAGCCTTGGGGAAGGGCTATGAAGAGTCCCGTAGGAATCAGTTTGCGTTCGCCGGCTTTCAAGGTGACGGGTTCCGTCAAATTGGCCCGAAGATCCATTCCGGCGCTTCCGGGGGTGGCATATGAGGGGGTATCGTGATGAGAACGGTTGATAATTTTAATTTCCATCGTATCAATGATTGGGTGATTCTGACGGCAAAATTACGAAAAGTTACCCATAGTTTCTTCCTTTTATGGACGTTACTTCAGCCTCTTGCCACTTTACAGCTTCTTTATTCGTCAAAACGGATGTCTCTGCCGTCAAGAAGTGTGAGATAAAGGTGAATGGCCTCATCAATGCTTTGCAGTCGGATGTGTTCTTGCGCGGTGTGGGAAAGCGCCGAGTCGCCCGGTCCCAATTTGAATGAAGGGAAAGGCATGAGGGCCTGGTCGCTGAGCGTCGGTGAGCCGAAAGGTTGCAGTCCCAAGGCCTGGGCAGCCTGTATCAGCGGGTGGCGGAGTGATATGCGTGAAGAGCCCAAGCGAGTGGATCGGGCGCGAACGTCAGAGGTGAGGTGCGACTGTATCTCTTCAAGCACTTGCTGATTGGTGTAGAGTTCGTTGACTCTGACATCTACGGTGAAAGTACAAGTATCGGGAATGCAGTTGTGCAGTGTGCCGGCTTGAATGATGGTTGTTGTCATCTTGACCGGTCCGAGCAACTCCGAAACTCGTTCAAATTGATGGCGGCGTATCCATTCAATGTCGTCGAGGGCTTTATAGAGTGCGTTGATTCCTTCGTTTCGTGCGGCATGTCCGGCGCGTCCTTTGGCTGTGCAGTCGAGTACCATCAGCCCACGTTCGGCAATGGCCGGTTGCAGAGAGGTCGGTTCGCCCACAATGGCTACATCTATCTTGGGAAGGAGTGGAAGTACGGAGCTGATGCCATTGACGCCCGACACTTCTTCTTCGGCCGATGCCAAATAGATGAGATTATAAGGTTGTGGCTTTTCGCGAAGTTGGGCAAAAGCGGCCAACAGACTGACCAGTCCTCCTCCGCAATCGCTGGAACCGAGGCCTTGCAGGTGGCCGTCTTTCAGGATGGGCTCGTAGGGAGAGTCTTGCCAACCCTGTGCCGGTTTCACCGTATCGATGTGGGCATTGAGGAGCAGGGTAGGCTGACGGTTATCGAAGTAGGGCGAAACGCACCACAGGTTGTTCTGATGTCTCTGTGGATGAAAACCGGCCTCTTCCAAGACGCTTTCCAAGTAGTCGGCTGCGGCCGTTTCTTCACGGCTGTGGGACGGAATGCGTATGAGGTCTTGTAATATTTTGATGGGGTCAATCATATACTAATGATGGTGGTTGTAAGGGAAACAGAAGGGGCAGCTCAATATTCGACTGCCCCTCTCTGTTAGATGATGATCAATTGAAATGATTATTCTGCGAGTATCTGAAATTCTGCACCGGTGGCAAAGTCTTGTCCGTCGTGAGCGTTGAGCGCCGTGAAACGTACGTAACGTGCCTTCACCGTTTGCTTGAGTTCTATCTTCTGTTCCTTCATGCTACGAGGAAATTCGCCCGTGCAGATGGGTTCTCCCCAATTCTGTCCGTCTTGGCTGATCTGAATCTTGTATCCTTTGATACATCCGTTCCAGCTGTCTTGGCGGGGCAGATAAGTGAATCCCTTGATGGTCTTGGTAGTTCCGGCGTCGAAGTCAACCCAGTGAGGGAATTTAGCCACGGTGACGGAATACATGGTGTGCCAATAGGTGTTGGGATTGTTGTCGGTGAGGTGGCTGGCAAGACCTTCGCTGCCGTCGGTTTCCTCGCTGCTGGCGTATTTTACGGTAACGGGAATTGCTTCCAGCTTCTTAAATGTTACAGAGTAGGTCAGTGCGGGGTTGGTAGCGTCCCATGCGGTTACAGTTCCGGCTTCCAGCAGGGTGAAGGGGGCTGTGTAAGTCTGGTTTTTACCCTTGTCAATGCGGTAGCGAAGGTCGCTATCGGCATGGGCAGCCTTGATTTCTACGTTACCATCAGCACTGCGGGTGATCAGCAACGGTGCCTGACCCTTTACACTGACGTGTGCCACTTCACTGAAGTCTTGTCCGCTGCGTGCGGGGCGTATCATGAAGGCAATCCTATGCTCCTTGGCTTTGATGCGGTCGTGCTCCAGGGGTCCGCCCTGTCCGCAACTGTTGCCGCCCAGTCCTGTCACGCCTGCATCGAGGTGCAAGTAGTTGTTGGGACGGTTGGGTAATTCATACGGATGGCCTGCCGTGGTCATGTCGAGTGCCGAGTTGGGCAGAGCTTGTACTGACAGCGTCACGGGAGCTACAAATACGGCGCCATTTCCGCTTCCGTCGGTTACGGCACACCAACGTACGTCTTCATGATTGCCTGTATCCTGCGGTTTGGGCCAAATGTTGATTTCAGAAGCAATCTTGTTCTGGTGTATTTCGATATTTTGGCCGGTCTTTCGGTCCGGGTAGTTGCCGATAGGACCACGTCCGTAGTAAGTCAGTTGTCCGAACGACTTGGGCAGTTCCATGACGTAACCCAATCGGGGTAAGATGAGGCTTTGACGGTTAGAGGTAATGGTAGATTGCAATTCAATGCTACCGTCGGCATATACTGTCCAGAGCAGATTGCCCATAAACATGAAGTCGTTCTCTCCAAAAGTCTTTTCTTTGTTCTCCTTAATCTGATAACGGTTGAAGGTTGCTCCGGTATCTTGCAGGCGTCCTCCGTAGGGGGCTTGTGCCACAACGGGGAAAGCCAATGATACGGAACCGTCCTTATTGGTGATTACCTGACTGCCGCTTGCTTGCTGGCGCAGTTGGTAAAGTCCATTCTCAAACCAGGGCTGAAATACCCAGTTGTCGTTGTTCACTGGAGCGCGGAAGGCGTCAATCTTAGGTCCGCAGCCGGCAGGTATAATGGTGTTGCCATAATAGCTGAGGCTATGAATGGTTCCTGTGGCGTTACTGAATTGTACGGTGAAGTTCTTTCCGGTGATGGTTGTCAGGTCATTTTCCTTAACGGCTTTCAGCGCGGCCTCGCTCTTGACCAAAGTATGGATGTCGGGACGTTCTCCACAGGTCTTTACGAGCAATTGTTCTTCTGCCTGGGTGTAGCCGGCCGAAGCCCACTCGGTATTTTTCTTGAGTTGGAACTCTATCTTCAAGAAATATTCTTTGTCGGCTTTGAGCTTGCTGTAATCATAAGGAACTTTCACGGTACGTTTCTCACGTGGTGCCAGTGTACCGACGTTGACAAGACCGTTTTTCACTTCTTTGCCGTTGCAGTAGAGGCTCCACTTGGCGTCATAGTTGGAAAGGTCTTCAAAGTATTGCTTGTTGAAGACGGAGATTTCTCCCTTGGTCATGTCAACAGCATCTACTTGAATGTTCTGATATACTTTCTTCACCTCATAATACTGAGGCTTCGGTTCCAAATTGGCAAAGATGATACCGTTCATCACAAATTGTCCGTCGTTGGGACGGTCGCCAAAGTCACCGCCATAAGCCATGAAGCGTTCTCCCTTATCTGTGTAGTAGTACATCGCCTGGTCAATCCAGTCCCAGATGGCACCACCGCAGAAGAAGTTGGTTGATTCGATGGCTTTCCAATAATCAATGAGATTTCCTACGGCATTACCCATGGAGTGAGCGTATTCAGAGATGTGGAAAGGATATTTGATGTTGTATTTTCCCTTTACGGCTTCGCGTACCCATGAAATGGAGGGGTACTGATTAGATCCCATGTCGACGATGTTGTTATTGCGCTCGTATTGTACGGGTCTGGAGGTGTCGAACTTCTTCAAGGAGTCGTAGGCCGCTACGAAATTGTGGCCCGGACCGGCTTCATTACCCAATGACCAGATGACGATACACGGGTTATTGACATTGGAGTGAACCATTTCCATGACACGTGCCACGTGAGCGTTGAGCCACTCTTTCGGATGGGAGAGGGAGGCATCGCCATAATAATATTCGTGTGATTCGATGTTGGCCTCGTCCTCCAGATAGATTCCATATTTGTTACAGAGGTAGTACCAATAGGGATCGTCAGGATAATGACTGTTGCGCACATGGTTGATGTTGGCGCGTTTCATCAAAAAGACTTCTTCCTTCATCTGTATGCGGGTGATGGCATGACCTCTTTCGGGGTTAGTTTCATGTCTGTTGACGCCCTTCAGCTTGATGGTCTTTCCGTTGAGATAGTAATAGCGTCCTGCCAATCCGAATTCGTCGTTGGAGGCGGGGGTGTCTTTGATTTCTACCTTGCGGAAACCCACGATGGTCGACACGGTTTCAATCACCTTGCCTTTCTTGTCTTTCAACTGGGCTACTAAGGTGTAGCGGTTGGGGGCTTCGGCCGACCAAAGGTTGGGCTTCACCACGTAGAGCGATGTCTTGGTGGTGGCTTCACACTGCTTGTCGAGTTGGATGAGGTCGGTCTTGGCCGAAATGTTTTCAACCGGTATGTTGTCGTCTGAATAGAGACGGTTGGCATAGAGCGAGTAGTCGATGTAGTAGTTCTTTACCGCTTTTTTGCTGACGTTGATTACTTCGGCTTCAATGTTGAGTGAGCCGTTTTCGTAATTCTGGTCGAGGTCGGGAATGACTTTTAAGTCCTTAATATGTACTTGTGGTACTGAATAGAGCGCTACGGAGCGGAAGATACCCGGCAGGCGGAACATATCTTGTGCTTCCAGGAAGCTGGCATCCGAGTTACGGTAAACCTCTACTGAAACATTGTTCTCACCTTCTTTCAGGAATCGGGTGATATCAAAGCGTGCCGCGTTGCGAGAGTTCTTCGAGAAGCCTACGTAGTGTCCGTTGATCCAAAGATAGAAGAAGGCATCGACTCCGTCAAAGCTAATGAAGATTTCGCGTCCCTTCCAATCGGCGGGTACGGTGAAGGTACGCTTGTACGAACCAACCTCGTTGCGGTATTTATAGGTTGTCCAGTGCTCGGGCGGAGTACGCATAACGCCGCCTTTCCAGTCGTCAACGGCAACTTTGTGTTGGAAGATAACGGGTTGGTTCACATAAATGGGTACACCGTATTTCAGTGAACGGTCTTTGCCCACGCCAGACATGTTCCAACTCATGGGCACGGTTACCTCATCCCAAGCGTCGGTGCTAAATCCTTCTTCAAAGAACTTGGCCGGTCTTTCGTCGGGGTTAGGGGCCCAATGAAACTTCCACGTACCGTCGAGTGAGAGCAGATAACTGCTATTCTCGGGCAATACCTTGCGTGCTTCTTCCGTATCTTTGAACGAGAAGAACCAGGCATGGGGTTGTTCCTTGTTATAGGCCAGTTTTTCCGGATTGTTCCATTCAGTGCCTTCGGGGGCTGTTGCGTTTCCATATTCAAATCCCTTTAATGGCGTTGTCTTGCCACATAAAGAAAGGGTGAGCAGGGCTGTTGCAAACAATGTGACAGCTTTTTTCATCATGATAATATTCGTATGATAGTTATTTTGGCCGCTAAGTTACTTAAAAAAAGAAATATTTATAGAAGTATCTTTTCAAAAAATAGTGATAAACCCAAGGCTCTTTCATTTAAGATTGCATTATATGATATATAGATGATGAATTCTTAAGACCAATACTCTCTATCTGTTGTTTACTTTCGGTTTGCAGAGTGATGGTTTCGCTCCGTTTATTATTTTCTTGTGTGAATGGTATGTCGATAATCGGTGCGCTGGAGTCATCCAGCGGGTTTACTTGGGTTTGTGGAACATCTGTCGTTATCGGCAGTGTTATGCCGGTTGTGTGGCCGGGAGATGCAACCGTTGGTTTTGGGGTGGGTTGTTCGGTGGCTTGTTCCGATGGTGTTGTGACGACAGGAGTGCTTGTTTCGGACTTCTTTCTGCGGTGGAGTGCATGTTTCTTGATGCGCTTAATATCGGCATTGCAGGCTTTTATCATGTCGCCCAGCACTTCGTCCTCTGTCATGTAATACAGGTTGTTGACAGCCTCTACCATTTCCTGGTATGCGGCGTCCGTTTCATCGCGCACATCCTTCAAGGGACCTTCTTTCTGTGAGTTTTCTTTGCATCGCTCATTCAGCGCATCGGAGAAGCTCGTATGGGCCAGGATGAATTCATTCAAAAAATCTTCGGCACCGATGTTCCTTATCTTCTGCAGGTTCTCCGGTTCCGTAAAGTCTGAAATCAGACTGCGGTAAGTACCCATCAATGTGTCCATCTGCATTCTGGTGGGAACGATTTTGTAGCGTCTGATATAGCGTTTCAGGCTGACGGCATCTTCGTAATGCTTGCTTCTGGCATTCCGGCTCCAGGCATTGATGGTGTCAACGAGCGACCGGAAGTAATCGTTCATCGTATCCCGATGTTCCGCCATGACCTGCGTCCAGGTGGATGACTTGAACT
>CALZOH010000084.1 GCA_945827465.1 uncultured Prevotellaceae bacterium | reverse complement strand
AAAAATGGTTTTGCGGTCGGTGGGGTAAAAAGAAAGTAGGAAGAAAACTTTCGTCTTCTTCCTACTCTGCAATGGTTGTATGGAGATTAATCCAGGTAGAAGTCTTCGGGCTTGATGCTCTTGAAGTCGCCGTCTTTGCCGTAGCGGAAGAGTACGTCGCTACCGCTCCAGCTGGCTGGGCGTCCGGCCATGATGACGTTGAAGTAAACAACTTTGATCTTGTGGAGACCTGCCTTGAGGGCAATGCTTCGGCCGTTGGGGCGAGAGGTCTTGCAGGCGATGTTGTTGTTGTCAACTACTACTTGGTCGTCGATCCATGCGCGGATGGCGTTTGAACTGATGTAGTAAACACCGTCTTTCTCAACCTTTACAAGGCCAGTGGCAACGGCGGCGTAGTCACCTTGGGTGAGTCCGCCAAGGTTGCGAACGTGTTTGATCTCTTTCTCTTCCCAGTTGGTGAGGAAGTCGAGGTCTTCAACCTTGTAATAAGAACCCTTGGCATATTTCACTCTCAGTCCGTTCTTCAGATTGGCGGGAGCTTCGGTAGCTGGTGAAAGGGTTTGCTTGTCCACTTTTACGGTACGGGTCTTACTCATGATGCCGCAGGGCAGGAGGGTGGCAATCTTAATGGTGGCACTCTCGGTAAACTTGAGCGGTGCGGTGTATTCGGTTGAATTGGCATTGGGCTCGCTGCCGTCGAGTGTGTAAACCATCTTTTCAGGACGGGTGGTCTTGAAGGTGACCGTGTTTTCGTCGGTGAAGGCTTCGTAGTTGCATGAACCGTAGGGCTGCTCGGGCAGAGGAATGTGGAAGTTCACTTTGTGCTCCTTCAAGCGGAGGCAGGCATCTGAGTCAAGACGTTTGGAGAAGTCTTCAAAGTTTTTCTTCTCGTTAGGAGTCCATCCGATTTCAGACAGAGCCAGCAAACGCGGATACAGACGGTAGTCCTGCATGTCGTTGTTGGGCAAATATTCGGCCCAGAGGTTTACCTGCGGTCCCATGATGTATTTGTCCATTCCCTTTTCCTGAACCTCTTTGGGTACGGGGTTGTAAGCATAAGTCTTGGAGATGGGAGCGTAGCCGCCGATGCCTTGTGGCTCGATGGCGGGGTCGCCCTGATAGTAGTCGACATACAAACCACCTTGGCTGGAGGTCATGATGACGCGGTGACCGGCGTTGGCTGCTACGATACCGCCGTTGTCGCCTCTCCACGACATGACGATGGCGCTCTTGTTGAGGTTGCCGCCTTCGAGAATCTCGTCCCAACCGATGATGCTCTTACCATACTTGTTGAGGTATTTCTCCATTTCGCAAACTACGTAGCTCTGTAGTTTAGCTTCTTTGGGGCTTCCCGGTTCATCTTTGTATCCGAGCTCTTGAATCTTCTTCTGACAGAGCGGGCAGGTCTTCCATTCGTCGCGTGGAGCTTCGTCGCCACCGATGTGGAACAACTGTGACGGGAAGATTTGTACCATTTCGTCAACAATGTCTTTGAGGAACTGGAAGGTAGTTTCTTTTCCCGGGCACATCACGATGGATTCGATGCCCCATATGGGACGCGGAATTACTTTTTCTTCCCTGCAAGAGAGCCAAGGATAGGCTGCGATAGCTGCCAACTCGTGTCCGGGCATTTCAAATTCGGGAATAATGTTGATGAAGCGCTCCTCGGCATATTTCACCAAGTCCTTCAATTCTTCCTGAGTATAGTAACCGCCGTAACGTCCGTTCTCGGTATCTCTCCAAGCACCGATTTCGGTGAGCTCAGGATACTTCTTAATTTCGATACGCCAAGCCTGGTCCTCAGTGAGGTGAAGGTGAATGTTGTTGATCTTGTACATGGAAAGAACGTCGATGTGCTTCTTCAGTTGTTCGATGCTGAAGAAGTAGCGGCAAACGTCGATCAGCGTACCGCGATATTCAAAGCGCGGAGCGTCTTCAATGGTGCAGGCTGCAGCCTTCCAGCCGTTGGGAGCTTGTGTGGCAATGCTGCTTTCAATAGCGGGTGGCAGCAACTGCAGGAAGCTCTGCATGGCATAGAACAGACCTTGCTTGGTCGAAGCCTTTGCTGTTACTCCGTTGGGTGTAACGGTCAAGGTGTAGGCTTCTTTTCCCTGAATGCTCTTGTCGAGGAGGAGGGTGATGCCACCGGCTTGTTGTTTCTTGGAAAGTTTGATGTCGTAGCCGGTAGCTTTGTTGATTTTGTCAACAAAGAGCTGAGCCACGTCTTCTGCTTTCTTGGCATACACCGTGGTTTGGCGTGACAATACGTAATCTCCACTTGCGGGAGTCAATTTAGCAGGAGCCGGAATAATGTTGTAACGGCTCGTTCCCTGAGCAAAACTGCCGAGAGCACATCCCAGCATCAATACGAGGGATGCAACAATAGAAAAGAATCGTTTCTGCATGAGGTTTAGTATATGAATGAATTATTGATAACCTTGTTCAATGAGTTTTTCGCGTAATTGGAAATAGAGATGTACCATTCCGCAAAAGGTAGGCTTGCCTTCCAGATTGGGTAGTTGCTCGATGATAATTCTAACGGTTTCTTTCAGGTGAGGGTAGGAAATGGCCTCATCTTGCTGAAAAGAATCGGGCAGGTTGTCAATGTGGGATTGATACCATTCTGCCAATTCGGAAATTTCTTTATTTGAATAAATTTTGATTGATTGCATTGCTCGGCAAAGTTACTTGAAAAAAAGGAAAAATCAAAGTATAGAATTGTTTATTCACTGCGGAATCCATAACTTTGTGCCGTGATGAAAGAATTAGATGCCATCAAATCAGAAGTTCTCTCTTGCCAGAAATGTGCCTTGTGTCAGCATCGGCATACCGTTGTATTTGGTGAAGGCTGTTCGTCTTCGTCATTGATGTGTATTGGTGAAGGACCGGGTTATTATGAAGATATGGCCGGTCGGCCTTTTGTGGGAGCCTCGGGACAATTGTTGGATAAGATATTGGATGTTTGCGGTTTTTCGCGTCAGCGCAATGTCTTTATTGCCAATATTGTCAAGTGTCGCCCGCCTGGCAATCGTGCTCCGCTTCCTGAAGAGCGGGCGCAATGTTTGCCTTACCTTTTGCAACAGATAGAAATCATCAATCCCCGTATACTTGTGCTTTTGGGGGCTACGGCCCTTCAAGGACTGATTGATAGCGAGGCGCGCATCACTCGTTTGCGTGGCAGGTGGTTGGAGTGGAACGGACGTTGGGTAATGCCTACCTATCATCCTTCGGCTTTGTTGCGCACTCCTGAATTGAAACGTGACGCTTGGGAGGATTTCAAAAAGGTCATAGACAAATACAGAGAAGTAGTTGATGCCAACCACTTCTCTGCTTATCATTGAATTCAATCGGTTATCGGGCGTTAATCGTCCAAATATTCAATGTCCATGTCATAGTCCCATTGGTCGAAGTAAATGTTTCCGCCTTCCCATTCCACTTCTCCGCGTTGGAAGTCTACGGTTTCACTGCGTGGATAGGTCTTTTGGGGACTTAGCTCTTTTCCGTAGTCACTATTCACAATCATGCGCCACGAATCGATACCGCCAAGGTAGAACCATTCTTCTCGTTGGTTTTCAGCATAAGTCGGAATACCGAACGATTGGTCAACCGGTACCCATCCAACGCCTTCAAAATAAATCTCTCCCCAGTCGTGGAGATTCCAAGCCTTCGGGTGCATCATGAATCCGCTTTGGAAATGTGCGGGAATGCCGCAGATGCGGCACAAGGTCACGAAGAGAAGTGTTACCTGTCCGCAGTCGCCATGCTTGTTCTCCAAAACATACATTGGGATGTTCTCAATGGTGGAATATTCGCGTGCCGAAGCCCAAGGGAAACCGTCGTTGACCCAGCGGAAGAGGGCACGGGCTTTCTCCAATGGCGTCTTGAGCCCGGCGGTAAGGCTGTCGGCCAATTCGCGCAGACGGGGTGTGAATACGATGTGCTTTTCGCGTTCAGCGGTATATTCTTTGTAGAGCGGACTATTTGTATCGTAAGGTTGGATGTCTTGCTCTGTCAGATTAAAGTATGCTCCGAGCGAAGTATATTCAAAACTCTCGCTGAAGATGGTGGGCTTGCCGGCTTCGGCTTTCTTTTCCATGTAGATGGTGCTGTGAGCGCACTTCGGGTCGGAGAATTGATATTCTTGTTCACTTGTAGCCAAAAGTTTCACATCTTGTTGACGTGGAATGTCTTTCCGTGGGAAAGGCAGCCAGCATCTGATGAGTTCACCCTCAGGGACGGCATCGGGTTTGATCGTCAGTGTGTAGATGATTCTCATCCGTTTGGGGGCAGTATAGGCGTCTAACTTGTTGGATTTAGCAAGAACGGTGGGAATGATCTCACGGATATTATTCTTGCAGGCAAAGGTCGTGTTGCTTTCGCCTTGCGGACCATTTATCTTGCTGCGTATGGCACCGCATTCTTCGTTGATGAGGAACAGGTTGGAAGCTGCATTGCGGAAATAGAGTTTTTGGCTGTCGATGACCATATACTCCAGTTCTTTCTTGGCTTCCCATACCGCCATTTGCGAATCGGTTACTTCGGGAATATATTTGGTGATATATTCCAATACTTGTTCACGGCTTTGCGTGAAGTCGCAAAGCAAACGGTGATGAAGGTCTTCTTCCCAAGAATAACCGATTTTTTCACCTGTAGCGCAGGCCGCCAGCAATAGGCCGAATAACCCGCTTACGATATGTCTTGTTTTCATACGGATAATGATGTTTCTGTGTTTATTGTTAAATGAGTGTGAGACCCAGTCCGGGTTCATCGTTCAGGGTGATGCGTCCTTTTTCTACCGTCATACCTTTGAAGCGGTCGTTGGCGATGAGTAAGTTTCCGTCAAGGTCGGCAAAGTCGACGGCAGGAGATAGTTGTGCAGCAGCCGATACGGCACACGAGGTTTCGGTCATACATCCTATCATCACTTTCATGTTGCGTGCTCGGGCATAGTTGAGCATTTTCCAGGCTTCGCGCATTCCGGTGCATTTCATCAGCTTGATGTTGATTCCTGTGAAAGCTCCTTCTACGTTGCGAATGTCTTTTAGACGTTGAATGCTTTCGTCTGCGAAGATGGGCAACGGACTTTGCTCGGTTACCCAAGCGATGTCGTCGAGTTGTTCTTTCGGCATGGGCTGTTCAACCATCACGATGCCTTTCTCTTTTAGCCAAAGAATCATGTCGAGAGCCATCTGGCGGTCTTTCCAACCTTGATTTACGTCAACGGCGATGGGTAGGTTGGTAACGCTTCTGATGGTTTCAATCATTTCCTTGTCGTTCTCGCGTCCGAGTTTTACCTTTAAGATATTAAATTGGTTGGCGCATTCCTGAGTTTTTTGTTTCACTACTTCGGCAGTGTCAATGCCGATGGTGAATGTGGTAGAGGGAGCTTTCTCTTTGTTCAAACCCCAGATGCGATGCCAAGGTGCACCGATGATTTTTCCCACCAAGTCGTGAAGGGCAATGTCAACAGCTGCCTTTGCCGCCGTGTCGCCCGGAGAAAGACTGTCGACGTAGGTCAGGATGTCTTCCAGTTGGCACGGGTCGGAGAACTGTTCCAAGTCTACCTTCTGAAGGAAATTAGTTACGCTCTCTACGGTTTGTCCTAAATAAGGCGGCATGGAAGCTTCTCCATATCCGATGAGTCCGTCATATTCTATTTCTACTTGTATATCGGGTGTGGTGGTGCGAGAGTAGGTGGCTACTGTGAACACGTGTCTTAGTTTCAACTCATAAGGAGAGAAACGTAACTTCATCTTGGCACCGGAACCGGTGCGGTTGATGTTGACAATTTTTTTCTCCTCTGAACAGGAGGTGTGAAGGGCTAAAGCCGATAGAGCGGCTCCGGCACCGAGAGTTTTCAGGAATTTTCTGCGTGAAGTCATATTGGATGGACGATTAGTGATAAAATTCGTTTTGGTCGGTGGTATTCAAACCTTTTTCTTGATTGATAAAAGGCAGTATGCGTACGGCGAAGAGCAGTCTGTTCAGGTCGTAGGCATCGTAGTCGGGGTCTTCCGGATTGAAGCTGGCTTCTTTTACCCATCCAAGGGAATGGATAAAGCGCCCGTTGTTGGTGTAGAAACCAACGTGCGAAACGCGTTCTCTTTTCCCATTTTGAGCCTTTGTGCCAAAGAGCAACAAGTCTCCGGGTTGTAAGTTCTTGAATCCTTCTTCTATTTCGATACGCTGTCCTTTGAGAGCTTGTTGCGAAGCATCGCGAGGGATGATGATGTCGTGCATCAGCAATGTCGTTCTGACGAATCCGCTACAGTCAACGCCTTTAGTACTTGTGCCGCTCCACATATAAGGGACTCCAATCAGGAGTCGTCCGGAGTTCAGTATGCTTTCAGCGTCATGCTTGATGTTTTTGCGCCATTCGTCGAGCGGTTGCCCACTGCGTTTGGGCAAAAATCCACGACGTCCGTCGGGATAGCCTACTTCGTAAAACTTTCCTTTTTTACCCAGATATTTCAGTCGGTTGCCAGATACCACGTCACTAACTGTTTGCGATTTTTCGCTGGCTTGGGAATAGACAAAACCATAAATATCGGTTACAACAATTTGTGGGGAGCGATTCCACTCGCTCAGTTCAGCCCGTGTCATTCGTTGAATGGAAGCGGGAAGCACCCATGAGAGGTATTCATCGGGTGTCTGCACGTGCAGCCATCCGTCTTTTTCAATGATTTTAACCGGCATTCCGAGCAGAGCTTGTGTGGATTGGCCGGCATCGTAGTCGGGAGCGCTGCGCATGTTGCAGACAGACATATTTACAACTCCCCAAGTCTTTTCGCCCAACTCTTCCGTGTCGGGCAGAAGTCTGAGATTTCCTTCAACTTCAAATCCCGCTTTTTGCAAGCTTGCTTGCAGTGCCTGTGAGGCATCGGGTAGGGTAGTGTTTCCGGTCAAAACAAGGTGAGACCCGTTTAGCCGGAATTCAGTTTGAAAGATTCCTACGCGTTTGTCAGGAAGATAGGTCGTGCGAATGCTGTCGCAAATGCGTTCGGCGCGTTTCTGCAGGTGGTCGTTGCTGGTAACTTGTGCCGCAAGGCTTGTAAACGTGCAGAATCCCGTGATGAGTGACAGAAGAACAGTTTTCATGAAGGGGAAAATATTGTCTAATATGTAATGAGTTGCAAAAATATGGAAAATCGTCTTTTTGCCCAAATTATTTTAGCTGAAAACCCATGGAGAATGCAGTTTTAGCGAAGTGGGTTCTTTGATGCTATTCCCTAAAAATGGACAACCTGCAGTTTTTGCCGGTTGTCCACTATTGGGAAGCCTTCAATTAGGGGATGGGTTGTATGATATCCCAGGAGGGAATGCCAATGACTTTCAGATAAGGAGCGAATACTTCCTCTTCCGTTTCACTGTCGGCAGCTTGCCATACATACCATGCGGGTTTGGCCTGTAGTTCGCCGTAGTTACCTTCGGCAAAACTGCGCAGTCCGATGCGTAGTCCAAACTCTTGGCGGTTGTCGGCCCAGTTGTGCCATTGAATGCCGTCAATTCCTTCCAAGTCTTTCACTTTTTTCCATATCCAGGCTGCTCCGGCAGCTTGAAGTGCCAAATCGCTGTCGCTGTAGCTGGGCGAGTTGGTTCCCTGTTCGGTGAAAAAGAGCAAACGTTTGGTGCCGTCTTGGTAGAAATGCTCCGGTCGAAGTATCCACTCGTTGATGACTTCGGGATTACGGAAGGTGACGTAAGTAGAATTTTTAGCATAAGTAGCTTGATTTACGTCGTTAATCCAAAAAGCAGGTCGGGTCAGATTAATCGGGTAGGGGTGGTAGGCAATTCCCCATCTGAAGTCACCTTCTTGCTGAGAGAAGAGCACGGTCTGGTTGAGCATACGTAGGGGTGCTTTGACGGAGGATGACATATTCCAATTGTGAGTGTATGAACCTAATATCCAAGCATGCTGGTCGTACTGGCGGACAATGTTGTAACACATTCGCATGGACTTCACGTAGCGGTCGTTTAAGCGGGTTTCGGGTTGCTTGCCCATGTTGGTCCAGTCTTCGTCCATATCCACTTCGTTGTGCATAATCCAATTGTGAATGCGGCCGTAGGCACCGCTGCTGTAACGCTTGGCCATAAATTCGAGTACTGCCGCGTAGATGTTAACGTTTTCGGCTGCTGTCATGTTGGGCATGGTGTAGTAACCACCCGTATTTTCGGGATCTTTGAAATAACTTCCTGAAGGACAGAGTAGGATGGCATTGACAATCATGTTGCGCTTCTTGGCTTCCAACAACATCTGGTCGAGGGCTTGCACCTGCGAGTAGTTGATGTAATAGGTCCTTCCTCCATATGCGTAAGATGTTTCTCCACTGCGGGCCACGAGATTACTCAGCACAACATTGACATTCATGCTATGAACATTCAGATTGTCGAAGTCTTCAAAGTAGAGACTGCTTACACCGCAGGCAATACCTTTCTTGCCGAGCAGTTCTCCCTTAGCGGCTTGATAGTTCGGAGTGATGCTGTCGGCATAACGGGCGTGTGACACGAGTGAGTCGCGTTGGTCCTTAACAGCTACAATGGCCCATTTTGACAGTGCTCTGTCGTAAGTAATGCCTTCGCGACTGAAGCGGCGGGGTAAGGTGATGCTGAAGTCTGATTCGGTAAGCTCGGTACGATATTTAAACGAGGTTTCTTCGGTGATGTCTTCATAAGGAGCAACTTCTACCAAGGCAAACTTACCTTCTCCTTCGGTCTTACCGGCAATGACTACGGAGGTGCGCTTTACTTCAACGCGTGTCACTTTTGAAGAGAAGGAGGTCGAAAGATATTTCTTGATATGGGCATCCATGACGTATTTGTGGTTTTCGATGCTGTCGAGTCGATTTTGTTCTGCCAATTCCTCGGCATTCATGTAACGGATGTTGATGCCACGTAATTGAATATTAAGTCCGGCCGATCTTCCGAAGTCAAAGCGAAGATATTGTCCTGTGTTTCCCCACGAAAAATCCTTGATAGAGGTCTTCAGGTTGAGCGAATAGGTTTTCCATTTGCCGGCAGTGTTGGGAATGGCGCCAGCATGAAGTGAGCGACTTTCGCTGACAGGTTCACAGAAGAAAATTTGCAGGTCATCAATGCCGCTGGTCGATTTATATTCAAATGTCAAGACGCATTGATCCTTCAGAAGGGCCTTAGTCAAGGGTACGCTATAGACAAAAGGATCGCTACCGGTGGTTGAAATCTGGTAGGCTCCGTTTTCGTCGTTGATGGAAAGTGTCATTTGTTGGTATTTCGACGTATTGAGTGCCGGAGTGGAAACATAATTTCTGATGAGGATGCTGTCGATAGTGGAATAAGTGGATTGATAGAGCTTCACTTTGTTCTTGTCGAAGAATGACATGACCTTGGCGGCATTGACGTCTATGCTGTCGATGAGAGAGGCTTTTTTCTCAAAGATCAGATTGTTTTTCTTGTATACGCATAAATAGCGTGTTGCAGTTTGTGCTTGGCTTGTCATAAATACGGCGCAGAACAAAACCGAAAGTGCGATGCTCTGTATCAAGTTGGTTGGACGGTTCATAAGATGGCGTTTCATAGATGTCAAAGTGTTATTTCTTTTCAAATTTTTTGCTGACGCGGCATCCCTTTGACTGAGCTTTCACAACATAGATACCTTTGGGTAGTTGTCGGATGGAGAGTGCCACCTCGCAGTCGTTGGGGTGCAGTTGCGAAAGAGTTTTTCCCTCAATACTTGTCAGCAAGACTTCTTCTACAGGTTGCGAAGCCGAAATGTATAGGCAATTCTTATCATTCTGTATCCGGATGTCATGTGATTCGGCCTTGGTGTCTTTGATAGCAGTGGGTACCGAGGTGCGATAGAACCGGAAATAATTGAAGTCTTTCATTGCAATCTGTGTCTGACGCTTTGCCTCCGTCTGTAGGTTCATTGTATCGTTTTCAAAAGTGATGCGGTAGATATTGACTGTCATCAAGAGCGGCGTGTAGTTGCCTTCCTGATAAACATATAGTATGGTAGCTCGTATAGGAATGAAAGTTGACAGAATCATGCAACATACAAGAGTAAATAGAGTTCTTTTCATGAATGATATTGTTGAATTAACGTGCAAAGTTACTACAAAAAAGTGAAATGCGGAAAGATATAGTGATAGAATTGAGTTACAAGGGTTTTGGTTGAAGTGGCGATAATCCGTGAAGCCATTACAATCCCTGCCGAAGCCAAATCCTGACGCCGCTACGTTACTTGTTCGTAACCATGCCCGAAAATGCGACAAACGGGTACGAATAGCGAAACAAGGCTCTAAGGAATAGTGAGTTATCCATAACTCATGCGAAAAATCAGGTTACGGAAAAAGATTGCGCCGTTCCTCCCCGTTTTGCGTACCAACACCGGACTCTTCACCAACTAATTTTGAAACCCAAAAATTAAGGACAATGAAGAGTACATTTTCAGTAATCTACTACCTCAAGCGTCAGGTAGTGAAAAAGGACGGGACAGTTCCCGTCATGGGACGCATCACGGTGGACGGCACCCAGATGCAGTTCAGCTGCAAACTGACCGTCGATCCCAAACTGTGGGACACCAAAGGGGGACGTGTCACGGGCAGAAGCACGGCGGCACTCGAAACGAACCGTATGCTTGACAAGATGCGGGTACGCATCAACAGGCATTATCAGGAAATCATGGAGCGTGACAACTTCGTCACGGCGGAGAAGGTGAAGAACGCCTTTCTCGGACTGGAACACCGCTACCACACGCTGATGCAGGTGTTCCGCCAGCACAACGAGGACTACGAGAAGCAGGTGGAGGCAGGCATGAAAGCCAAAGGCACGCTGCTGAAGTACCGCACCGTTTACAAGCACATGCAAGAGTTCCTCGACATCCGCTACCATGTGAAGGACATCGCCCTAAAAGAGCTTACCCCGGCTTTCATCTCCGACTTCGAGATGTTCCTGCGCACGGACAAGCACTGCTGCACCAATACCGTGTGGCTGTACGTCTGCCCGTTACGGACGATGGTATTCATCGCCATCAACAACGAGTGGCTGACGCGCGACCCGTTCCGCGAGTATGAAATCAAGAAGGAGGAAACAACACGCAGTTTCCTGACCAAAGATGAGATCCGCCTGCTGATGGAGGGGAAACTGAAAAACGCCAAACAGGAATTGTACCGCGACCTCTACCTGTTCTGCGCCTTCACGGGGCTGTCGTTCGCGGATATGCGCAACCTTACGGAAGAGAATATCCGCACCTACTTCGACGAACACGAGTGGATAAACATCAACCGCCAGAAAACGGGCGTGGTGTCCAACATCCGCCTGCTCGACATCGCCAACCGCATAATCGGCAAATACCGGGGACTGTGCGGGGACGGCAGGATATTTCCCGTTCCGCATTATAACACGTGCCTTGCCGGTATCCGTGCCGTCGCCAAGCGTTGCGGCATCACCAAGCATATCACGTGGCATCAGAGCCGCCACACGGCAGCCACGACGATATTCCTCTCCAACGGTGTTCCCATCGAAACGGTCAGCTCCATGCTCGGACACAAGAGCATAAAGACGACGCAGATTTACGCAAAGATAACCAAAGAGAAGCTCAATCAGGACATGGAGAACCTTGCCGCAAGATTGAACGGCGTCGAGGAATTTGCAGGTTGCACCATCTAAAAAGAAAAGCCATGAAACGTGACACAATCATCATCGAGGACAAGGCAGTCAGCGTAACCGGTAACGACGTGTGGATGACCGCCACCGAAATAGCCGGATTGTTCCATACGACCGTCCCGGCAGTGAACGCCGCCATCAGAGCCGTCCGCAAGTCGGACGTGCTGAACGACTACGAGGTGTGCCGCTACATGCAGCTTGAAAACGGGCTGCACGCGGACGTGTACGCCCTTGAAATCATCATCCCGGTCGCTTTCAGGGTGAATACCTACAACACCCACCTGTTCCGCACATGGCTGGTGGGAAAGGCACTCTCACAAGAGAAACGGCAGACATACGTGATGTTCATACAGAACGGAAAAGCCGGGTATTGCTGATTGCACATACCCCATAAGACAAGTAAACGGGTAGCACCACAAAAGGTGTCACCCGTTTACTTTTTCATGAAACCGCCTCACTCCAGCGGCTTGCGGTAGTTCGCTTCCAGTACCCCGCGCAGCCCCGTTTCCGGGTAAAGCACCTTCCCTCCCAAAAGTATGAAGGGCAACACGCGGTTGTTGCGGTATTCCTGCAAGGTGCGCCGGCTCACACGGAGCAGTTCCGACACCTCGCCGTCCGTCAGGTAACGTTCCCCGTCCAGCGGAGGACGGTAGCTTTCCAGAAATGCGGACAGCCATTTCGAGCCTTTGCGCATATCCTGCACCACAGAGGCTATCGGCTCGTCTTCCATCGTAAAAACATCGTTGTTCTCGTTCATCATAACTTCGGATTCAGTGGGTGAATAAATCAAATCATCTGCCGTGCGGATAGAGCGTGCCGACAAGCGGTATCAGCCGCTTCACCTCCTCTGGCTTGTAATAGAACCTGCGGTTTATCTGCGAGTAGCCGATAAGCCGCCTGTC
>CALZOH010000083.1 GCA_945827465.1 uncultured Prevotellaceae bacterium | reverse complement strand
TGCAAAACGGCTATTTTGGAAAATTAAGGGCTTTGCACGTCATGCAAAACGGCTATTTTGGAAAATTAAGGGCTTTGCACGTCATGCAAAACGGCTAATTTGGAAAAATAAGGACTTTGCACGTCATGCAAAACGGCTAATTTGGAAAAATAAGGACTTTGCACATCAAGCAAAACCACTACCTTGCCAAAAGGAGGCACTTTGTCAGCATGACAAAGTATTTCCTAAGCCTCTATGAACAGTTCTGCACTCGTAGAAAAGATGTTGAATACAACGTGGAGGATTATTTTCGTTTCGGAATAATCGTAAAACGTGTCAGAATGGGTAGATGATCACTGTATCCACCATGATATTGATAACCTAAGTAGGTGCGTTTAGGACGTAAACCCAAATCGTCCGGGTCGTCTTCCAATAAAAAGTTCGGAGCCCATACTTGAAAACTATCCGGAGAGGTCCTGACCGATGACGAAGGAAGTAATAAAGCTCCTGACAGCAAAAAATGGTCAATCATTTCCCATTTACCATCGAATTTATAGGTACCTACGTATGGATTTCTGGCTGGATGGCGCTCGGTAGCCGACAGGTTATACAATTTGGTCGCTGAAATGTCGGCATCAGGAACGTTGCTCTGTAAAGAGCTTGTATAAGTGGGTGAAGAAGGTTGGTCGTTGAAGTCACCGGTAACAATGATCTTGTTTTGATTCAACGATAACAGACTGTCTATGGCATGCCGAAGGGTTAAAGCCTCGTCGCGACGGTTTTGTTCCGCCTCCTTACCACGCAATTTGCTTGAAAAATGACAAACAAATATGTGGAGCGTGTCACCTGTGAACAAGCGGCCGGAAGCGTGAAGGATGTTTCGGGTTTTGATGGGAGTTCCATCAGTGTGGCGAGGAATGATTTCGGCGTGGTGAAGCAACTGAAAAGAGTAGGGAAGGTACATCAGGGCAACATCGATGCCGCGCGCATCGTCGCTTTCTGTCATGACGTAATGGTAACCCATTTTCCTGAGTGGAGAACGTCGAGTAAGGTGGTCCATCACGTGATGATTCTCCACTTCGATAAGTGCCACTACATCCGGAAAGGAATTGCGTGCCATCGAAGCGATTGTTTTGGCCAGATTAGTCTCTTTTTTCCACAGCCGGCCTTTGCTCCAGTATTTTCCATCACCCGCTAAAAAGAGCTGGTCCTCTTTCCCTTCGTCGTGAATGCAGTCAAACAAATTTTCTACATTCCATTCAGCCACGGTAAATATGACTTGCGAATGAATGGATGACACCCAGAAGAGCAAAAGGAACCAGACCGAAAGTCTCACACGATAAGGATGAACTTTTATTTAGTTGACTTGGCGACGCGTTGTATTATTAACTTGTGTATTGGGTGCAATAAAGAAGTAGTAGTACCAGTAAGAGCCCATGTAAGATGCCATGCCGGCAGGCGAATCGTTTTGCATCTTCTGGCGATAGAAATTTTCAAACTGCGTATCCACTTCCGTCGGATAATTAAAGTCGGCATGCAGCGTTTGAGGATTGTTGACAAAGAATGCAGCCGCTTCGGCATAGGCACGTGGCAGTGGTCGGTCTTTATACAATGGGAATCCGCGAAGGATAATGGCAAATTTTTGTACTTCTCTTTGCATTAACAAGCCAATCAACAAATAATCTAATACCTTACGGTTGTCGGGATGAATCTGGAGCTGACGAATCATTTCCGAGTTAAAGGGATAGACATTGATAAAACTATCTTTGATGTAAGGTTTAGAGATGGTGTCGGACTTAGAAGCCATCAAGGCGCGTTCTTGTTCTATCCAACTGTCGTGCAAAGTTGTTTTTGACAAAATATGTAAGTATTTTTCGGCAAGGCGATGGTCACCCATCAGGATGGCATAGTGCGCCATTTGTCTGATAGAACTAAAACAATCGCCTTCAGGTGTCATTACTCCATACTCAAAAGCCATACGAAATGCTTCATCGTAAATGCCCAGGTTATCATAAAATAAACGGTTGAAAAGAAACGCATTTCGTTTCAGCTCATGACGGTAGAGGAAGTCTTCAGGTGTATTGATGGGATAATTGAAAATATTGTCGGGCAGGGAGCCATTCCCTGATTCTGCCAACAAGGCAAAACGCAGATATAACTTGCCTGACATGATGTCGTCACGTGAAATGGAACTTAAAATGCCGTTCCAATCTTTTTCATCAGCCATTTTGAGCATGCTGTAGAAACGTTCAGTCGTTACAATACCTAAATTGTGAGTGCTGTAGACCGAAACTATCACTGACAAGGCCAAAACAATGGATGCGGAAGTCCATCTTATCCAAGAAGAAACTTTGGCCGAAGGCAATAACATCAATAACGGAGCTGCAAGAAACATACCGGAAAAAATCCAGAGGTTGGATATTCTTTCAGGAGTGTAGAAAAAGCGCTCTTTAAAAGGTATATATCCGATATATTCGTTGGAAACATATACATCGGCTACTGTGATGCCTAATGAAACAATGCCTATGGCCGGTAAGAGGATTAGCGCAAAACGTGTCCTTCTGAATAAGAGGTGAAAAGCCACCAATAGGATGATAGAAATCTGTAAAAGCAAGGTGGAAACCAAAAAGAATCCAGTGATAGACCATATCAAAAGATAGATAGCCAATCCCACCGGCTTACGAATGACTGCGCCCAATAGCAGAGCGGCAAAGAAGAAGAAAACTTGCAGGTAAATGTTCAGGTTAAGAGGAATTAGCCACAAAATGAGAATAGGCAACAATAATCCCCATTCACCGAATCCTTTCCGACCCAATGCCTTGGGCAACAGACTGCAAAATACACCGCCCAAAGTGAGTAAACCGCTTAGCAGAATCGTTCCTACCAAAGGCCATTTGAAAAATTGAGATGCAAAACAAGCCAACCATGCCGTCAATCCGGGTGCATTGGCTAATTTAGTCTTAAAGAAGCTGAAGTCATTGACAAAGAAACTGGAGCCTTCAATATTGCAGATGGTGTTAGGAATGAAAATACTATAAATTGCCACTGAAATGACAAAAAACAAGCTATATAGAATTGCTGAACGTTTCATTTTATTGTGATTATTCTACGATGAATAATTCTGAAAGTTGATCTTTAGAAAGAACAATCTTTCCATTAACAAATTCGGGTATATTGTAAGAATAGAGTAAGGTCTCATTGTATGATGGGTCCTTTTGCGGCAGAAGGAAGGGTTTCCCAAATTTCCCATCTTTAAACGGTGCAATGAATAAACGGGTATATCGGGAGTCGATTCGGCGACTGGAAAAAACAATCCACTTCCCATTATGACTCCAGGAGTGATAACTTTCGGTTTCAGGACTATTAAGAATGGAAGTGTCGATGGAATCACCCGTAGCTAAATCAATCATTCTCAAATCTGCTTCACGATGCTGGATGGGGAAGGTGGCACATTGAGCCCAAGTATAAAGTAAGTATTTCCCATCGGGAGATATGCGAGGGAAGGAAATGCTTCCTCCTTGTTGTGACGCACTGTAAATGGTGTCGACCGGAGAACCAAACGAGCCGTCTTGTTCATGAAACGGAACGCGTACTAAAGAATAGCGTAGTTTTTGAACATCACTCGGCATGTTTACAGCTTTTGCCGTGCAAAAATACAACCACTTTCCATCAGGTGAAAAGGCCGGAAAAGTTTCCCAATTGATGGAATCCTTAAAGCGATCGTCTTCATAAACGTCTTCTTTCTCTACATCATATAAAATCAAATCTGATCTTAAGTCATAAACCTCTATTTTATCCATGCAATGCGAATAGAAGGACTGACGGGTAGTGTTAGACGAAAAAACGATATACTTGCCCGACGGATGCCACATCGGATAGGTACCACTTTTGTTCGGTCCCAATGCGCCTAAATTGATCTTTTTGAGGTCTTCTCCATTTTTTATGACGGTGCCACCTCCCAAACCACGGGCGTGAAACATAAATCGGTTGGGAGAGTAATTGTTGAAAGAGTGGCAATTGACGCATCCATTATTATTTTGACTATTATGAATAACGGTAGACTCTTCAAACGAAGACAAATCACGTTGGTAAAGTCCCATCTTGTTCCATTCTTCATAACCGGGAGGTATGAGACGGTATGCAACATGCGAATCAATAGAATCAGGTGATATCGTAACTTTAAAAGGAGAATAGGCAATGCCATCAGGAGCTTGCGAGGTCCATGCAGAAACTAGTACCTGAAGTTCCTTACCTGAACATTTCGACAAAACTTGACGCCAATCATTCAGAGGAATTTCAATGTGGTCGTTACCTTCAATGCTTAATAAAACATTCCCTTCGCAAGCGAATGTAGCATAAATGCGTGACGCATCTTGTATTCCAAAATTAATTGGAGAGAGATTGCAGGGAATTGTAATGCCTACGTAATCGGGGAAAATAGGTGGTGTCAGTTCAGATTGATCTTTAGCTTCATGTGATTGGCAAGCAATCAATGAAAACATCAATGTAAGAACCAAAGAATGGACTATTTTTAATGTTACTTTCATATTCATTATTTATTTGCCAAATTAATCATTGTCGCGCAAAGGTACAGTTTTTTTCAATGAGACCCAAAATAACTGAAAGAAAGAAGAAATGAAAAGAAATTATTTTGTGATATCGAATTAAAGACGTAATTTTGCACTCGATTTTATCCGATAGGGCTCAAGCAAGCAGTCTCACGAAGAGATTCGCCTTTCGGACAAGCGTTAAAATAGAATTAAATGTACGCAATTGTAAGTATTAATGGACAGCAGTTCAAGGTAGAAGAAGGCAAAAAGATCTTTGTTCACCATATCCAGAACGCTGAATCCGGTCAGACATTAGAGTTTGACAACGTTCTTCTTGTTGACAAAGAAGGAACCATTTCAGTAGGTACTCCTGCAGTAGATGGCGCAAAAGTAGTTTGTGAAGTAAATTGTCCGCTCGTTAAAGGTGAGAAGGTAATTGTATTCCACATGAAACGTCGTAAGGACTCTCGCAAGCGCAATGGTCATCGCCAGCAATTTACCGAATTGACAATCAAACAAATTATTGCTTAATCCTAAAAAATTAGAAGAAAATGGCACATAAAAAAGGTGTAGGTAGTTCTAAGAACGGTCGCGAATCAGCGTCAAAACGATTAGGTGTTAAGATTTGGGGTGGACAAGCTTGCATCGCAGGCAATGTTTTAGTACGCCAAAGAGGAACAGTTCACTATCCCGGAAAGAATGTTGGAATGGGAAGTGACCATACCTTGTATGCTTTAGCAGACGGTATTGTTAAGTTCCGCTCTGATAGTCGTAATCGCAGTGTTGTTTATGTTGAAGCATCAGCTATTCAATCAGAAGCATAAATGTTCACTCAATTCATAGAAAGAGGTTGCATCTGTTAAAGGATGTAACCTCTTTTCTTTTATCAGTCTTTTTTGGGTGGAAAATTTCAACATCCAAGAAGAAAGATTTATTTTTGCTTAATAATTAACTAAAGATAGAATCCATATATATTATGTATAGCGTTGATGAGTTAGAAGACCGACTTTTTGATTTGGCTTTTGCCGAAGATATCGGTGATGGTGATCATACAACACTTTGCTGTATTCCTGAGACAGCTGTAGGCAAGTCAAAACTATTAGTAAAAGAGGCGGGGATTTTAGCAGGTGTTGATATTGCCCGTAAAGTGTTTCATAAGTTTGATCCGGAACTGAAAATGGAAGTTTTCATTGAGGATGGAAGTGTTGTTAAGCCCGGAGATGTTGCTTTTATTGTAAGCGGAAAGATCAGAAGTTTGCTCCAGACCGAAAGATTAATGCTGAACATTATGCAACGAATGAGCGGAATAGCAACCATGACTCATCGATATATGGAACAATTGAAGGGAACAAAGACCCGTGTTCTTGATACCCGAAAAACAACTCCGGGTATGCGTATCCTGGAGAAAGAAGCTGTTAAGATTGGTGGTGGAACGAATCATAGAATTGGACTCTTTGACATGATACTTCTTAAAGATAACCATGTTGATTTTGCAGGAGGTATTTCTCAAGCCATAGAACGCTGTCATCAGTATTTGGAAGAACGAAATTTGAACCTTAAAATTGAAATAGAAGTTCGTTCAATCGATGAATTGCAGCAAGTGCTGAATAAAGGTGGCGTTGATCGGATTATGCTCGATAATTTTACACCTGAATTGACTCGCAAAGCAGTAGAAATGATTGGCGGACGTTATGAAACAGAATCGAGTGGGGGTATCACGCTCGAAACAATCAGAAACTATGCAGAATGTGGGGTTGATTTTGTGTCGGTGGGAGCTCTTACCCATTCAGTAAAAGGGCTGGATCTTTCATTCAAGGCATGTTAACGTATCATGAATAGTACATTTATATGATGAATAAGTTAAGACTCTTATTATTGACGGTTGTCACTTTGGGCACTGTAGGTACATTAAAGATGGCAGCATGTACTAATCTTATCGTAGGACGTAATGCCTCAACAGATGGTAGTGTGATTGTTTCTTACAGTGCTGACAGCTACGGTTGTTATGGTATTATGCAACATTTTTCTGCAGGAAAACATCCTAAGGGAAGTGTGAGAAAGGTATTTAATTGGGAAACCAACAAATATGTGGGTGATATTGCTGAAGCATCGGAAACCTATAATGTTGTGGGGAATATGAACGAACATCAAGTGACGGTGGCAGAAACTACTTTTGGTGGTCGTGAAGAGTTAGTAGATACAACTGCTTTCCTTGATTATGGTAGCATGATCTATATTACCTTACAACGCAGTAAAACAGCCATTGAGGCTATTGAGGTAATGACTGGTTTGGTAGAGAAATATGGATATGCCAGCGAAGGTGAATCCTTTACAATCGCAGATCCGAATGAAGTTTGGGTGATGGAAATGGTTGGAAAAGGTCCTGGAGTGAAAGGTGCTTTATGGGTAGCCGTTCGCATACCTGATGATTGTATTTCTGCTCATTCCAACCAAAGTCGTATTCATCGGTTTATGCACTATAATAAGAAAGATTGCCGATATGCAAAGGATATTGTTTCGTTTGCACGCAAAAAAGGATGGTATCAAGGGAAGGATGAAGATTTTGATTTTGCCAATACATATTGCCCGATTACTTTTGGTGGTGCCCGCTTCTGTGAAGCACGTGCCTGGAGTTTCTTTAATCGTTGGGCAAATGGCATGGATGCCTACTTGGATTATGCCAGTGGTAAAGATTTAAAAGCCGAGCCTTTTCCATTGTTTATGAAGCCCAATAGAAAGTTGTCGGTAAGAGATATAGAAGAAAGTATGCGCGACCAATATGAAGATACTCCGTTGGACATGAGAAAAGATCCGGGTGTTGGGGCCTATCTCTCCCCTTATCGTCCTCGTCCACTCACTTGGAGTTACCAAGGAAAGAATTATTTCAATGAGCGACCAATCGGAACTCAGCAATCTTCTTTTACATTTGTTGCCCAAATGCGCTCATTCCTTCCAAATCCTATTGGCGGCGTACTTTGGTTCGGTAATGATGATTCAAAAATGGTTGCCTTTACGCCGGTATATTGTTGTGCCACTAAGGCGCCTTCTTGCTATACGAAAGAATTTGGTGATGATGTTACGTTTTCACTCAAATCTGCTTTTTGGGTATGTAACTGGGTTGCAAATATGGTTTATCCGCGTTTCTCCTTACTATTCGATGATTTGAGAAAAGTACAAGTGGAATTAGAAGATTCCTATTTTTCTCGCCAAGGAGAAGTTGAAGAAAAGGCCAAACAACTCTATGCTTCCAATCCTCAAAGTGCAGTTGCTTATCTCACAGATTATTCGTGTGAAACGGCTGATGCTATGTTGGCAAGATGGATAAAATTAGGAGAATATCTTATCGTAAAATATAATGATATGGTAGTTAAACCAGAGGAGAATGGTGTATTCAAACGTACTCCTGATGGTATAGGTGCACCTGTCAAGAACGTTGGTTATCCCGACGCAACCCGTGAACGAATAATTAAAGAATCTGGTACGAAATATCAAGTACCATAATTCATTAACAATACACAGATAAATATATTAATGTTCTAAATAACGAAGCAATGGAAAATAAAGAATTGATTCTGCAGTGCGAGCAAAAAGCTTCAGAGTGGTTGAACTCTCCTCTTTATGATGAAGCTACAAAAAAAGAAGTAAAGCAAATGCTTGAAAATACAGATAAAACAGAGTTGATAGACTCTTTTTATCGTAGTTTGGAATTTGGAACAGGCGGTCTGCGTGGCATTATGGGACCGGGTACAAACCGTATGAACATCTACACGGTTGGTGCTGCCACTCAAGGCTTGGCTAACTACCTTAATAAAAGTTTTGCTGGTAAAACTGATATTTCAGTTGTCATCGGTTATGACTGCCGCAACAACAGCCAATTGTTTGCTGAGACGTGTGCCAATATATTTTCAGCCAATGGCATTCATGTATATTTGTTTGACGATATGCGCCCAACGCCTGAAATGTCGTTTGCTATTCGTCATCTGCACTGTCAAAGCGGTATTATTCTTACTGCAAGTCATAATCCGAAAGAATACAACGGTTATAAGGCATACTGGGACGATGGTGCACAAGTGTTGGCTCCTCACGACAAGGGAATTATTGACGAAGTCAACAAGGTGAATGTGGCCGATATTAAGTTTGAGGGAAACAAAGAACTGATTACAGTTGTAGGTGAAGATATTGACAAAGCATATTTAGATGCTGTTCACACTATTTCTATTGATCCGGCTTGTATCAAACGTCAAAAAGACTTGAGCATTGTATATACTCCGATTCATGGAACTGGAATGAAACTGATTCCTCGTTCGTTGCAGTTATGGGGCTTTGAGAATGTTCATTGTGTTCCGGAACAAATGGTTAAAGATGGTAACTTCCCAACCGTAATTAGTCCGAATCCGGAGAATGCAGAAGCACTAACATTGGCACTCAAATTAGCTAAGGATATCAATGCTGATATTATAATGGCCAGTGACCCTGACGCAGACCGCGTGGGTATGGCTTGTAAGGACAGTAAGGGTGAATGGATTCTGATCAATGGAAATCAAACTTGTATGATTTTCCTATATTATATTATTAAGAATCGTATAGCTCAAGGACAGATGAAAGGCAACGAGTTTATTGTGAAAACAATTGTTACAACTGCCCTCATCAAAGAGATTGCTCGCAAGAATCGGATTGAACTGTATGATTGCTACACAGGATTCAAGTGGATTGCTCGTCAAATTCGCCTGAATGAAGGTATCAAGAAATACATTGGTGGTGGAGAAGAATCTTATGGATTCCTGGCTGAAGATTTTGTGCGCGACAAAGATGCTGTTTCAGCATGTTCGTTGTTAGCTGAAATATGTGCATGGGCCAAAGATCAGGGAAAGACGCTTTACGATGTATTGATGGATATCTATATGGAATACGGATTTGCTTACAATAAAGCAATTAGCGTGGTGAAACCGGGTAAATCAGGTGCTGATGAAATCAAAGCCATGATGGAAGACTTCCGTAGTAATCCTGTTAAGGAATTAGCGGGTTCTCCATTAGTAGAAGTACGTGATTATAAGACACTCAACGCTATTAACGCTCAGGGTACCGTTTCCGTTATCGATATGCCTGAACCGAGTAACGTTATCCAATGGTTTACCGCTGACGGAACGATCGTGAGCATACGCCCATCCGGAACAGAGCCGAAAATCAAGTTTTATGTTGAAACAACAGGAACTATGGCTTCGGCAGATGGTTATGCAACAGCCGTAAAGGAGGCTGAAGCTAAAGTGGAAGCCATCCGAAAGTCAATAGGGTTAGAATAAATCAATGTTACTTTACATTATTCTATTGTCAGAATGAACAGAAGCGTCATTACATTAGCCAATCTCTCCAAGGAGAAAATTCAATATCTCATCCGTTTATCGGAGGAGTTTGAACGACACACCAATCGCCGCTTGTTAGAGGGCAAAGTGGTGGCTACTCTTTTCTTCGAACCGTCTACTCGGACTCGTTTAAGTTTTGAAACGGCCGCCAATCGTTTGGGGGCACGTATCATTGGGTTTACAGACCCCAAGGTAACGAGTTCTACTAAAGGGGAAACCCTTCACGACACCATCAAGATGGTCAGCAATTATGCCGACGTCATTGTGATGAGGCATTTTTTGGAAGGTGCAGCACAATATGCCAGTGAAATAACTGATGTGCCCATCATCAATGCCGGCGATGGCTCTAATCAACATCCATCGCAAACCATGCTTGATTTATATTCCATCTACAAAACTCAGGGACATTTGGATAATTTGCATATCTATTTGGTGGGAGACCTGAAATATGGTCGTACCGTTCACTCCCTCTTGATGGCAATGCGCCATTTTAACCCGACCTTTCATTTCATAGCTCCCAAAGAGTTAGAAATGCCGGAGGAATATAAAATCTATTGTGAAGAGCAAAATATAAAGTATTTCGAAACGCGTGATTTCAACGAAGATGTAATTGCTGATGCAGATATTCTTTATATGACCCGTGTGCAGCGCGAGCGTTTCACTGATCTCATGGAGTATGAGCGTGTGAAGGATAGCTATCTGCTTTGTAATCAGATGCTTCGCAAAGCTAAATCCAATATGAAAATTTTGCACCCTCTACCCAGATTGAATGAAATCAATATTGATGTGGACAGCAATCCGCATGCCTATTATTTTGAACAGGCTCATAACGGACTTTTTGCACGTCAGGCATTGATTTGTGATGTTCTAAATATCGGACTTGATCAAATTCTGAACGACAATACCATCATTGATTAACAGACATGAATAAAGAAGAATTAAAAGTGTCGGCCATTCAGAACGGCACAGTTATTGACCACATTCCTTCCAGTAAACTATTGGCCGTTGTTGCCCTATTGCATTTGGAGAATATCAAAACGCCTGTTACGGTGGGGTATAATCTCAAGAGTAAGAAAATGGGTAAGAAAAGTCTTATCAAGATTGCTGACCGATATTTTACTGATGAGGAGATCAATCAGCTATCTGTGGTTTCGCCAAATGTTACCCTTTGCATCATCAAAGATTATGATGTGGTGGAAAAAAAGCAAGTACAAATGCCCGACTCTCTGCACGGCATTGTGCAATGCCCCAATCCGAAGTGCATTACCAACAATGAACCCATGAAGACAATCTTCCATGTAATTAATAAAGAGAAGGGTGTTCTAAAGTGTCATTATTGCGAGAAAGAGGAGAAACTCGAAAAAGCGCGGTTGGTAAGTCCTTCTAATGTTTAGACAAATTAAACTTTATATATATATTCATATAACATGAAAAGAGATACAGAAATTTTCAACATTATTGAGGCTGAACGTCAGCGTCAGTTAAAAGGAATGGAATTAATTGCTTCTGAAAACTTCGTGAGTGATCAAGTTTTGGAGGCAATGGGTTCATGCCTTACTAACAAGTATGCCGAAGGCTATCCTGGTCACCGTTATTACGGTGGTTGTATCAATGTAGACCGTAGTGAAACTCTAGCCATTGAGCGTGTAAAGGAACTTTTCAGTGCCGAATATGCTAACGTCCAACCTCATTCTGGAGCACAGGCCAATGCAGCTGTATTTTTGACCTGTCTTAATCCGGGCGATACGTTTATGGGTTTGAATCTTGATCATGGAGGTCATCTCTCTCATGGTTCTAAGGTCAACACATCAGGAATACTCTACAATCCTATTGGATATAACCTGAAGAAAGAAACCGGTCGCGTTGACTATGATGAAATGGAACAACTTGCTCTTGAGCACAAACCCAAACTTATTGTGGGTGGCGGATCTGCATATAGTCGTGAATGGGATTATGCCCGTATGCGCGAGATTGCCGATAAGGTTGGTGCCATTTTTATGGTTGATATGGCTCATCCGGCAGGACTTATTGCAGCTGGATTACTCGATAATCCTCTTAAATTTGCTCATATAGTTACATCTACTACTCATAAGACCCTCAGAGGTCCGCGTGGAGGTATTATCTTGTTGGGAAAAGACTTTGAGAATCCTTGGGGAAAGACTACCAAGAAAGGTGAAGTGCGTATGATGAGTTCTTTGCTTGATAGTGCAGTGTTCCCTGGAACTCAGGGTGGTCCGCTTGAGCATGTAGTAGCTGCTAAGGCTGTCGCATTTGGTGAAGCTCTTCAGCCAGAATTTAAAGAGTGGGCTCTGCAAGTTAAGAAGAATGCTGCTACTTTAGCTGATGAACTCATGAAGCGTGGATTCGATATTGTTAGCGGTGGTACAGATAACCATAGCATGTTGGTTGACCTACGTTCTAAATATCCAGATCTCACGGGTAAGGTGGCCGAGAATGCACTCGTTTCAGCCGATATTACGGTCAATAAGAATATGGTTCCTTTTGATTCTCGTAGTGCCTTCCAAACTTCAGGTATCCGTTTAGGTACACCGGCACTCACCACGCGTGGTGGTAAAGAAGACCTCATGGTGTTGGTTGCATCGCTTATTGAACGTGTTCTCAACGATCCGTATAATGAAGACGTTATTAATACCGTGCGAGCAGAAGTAAATGAAACAATGAAAGCCTATCCGCTTTTTGCGTATTAATCATTATTATACTTTTCATAAAGGCTGATTTCCAATTTGTAAAGGAAATCAGCCTTTATTATTAAATTCTCTTCAGTGTAAGCGTTCGGCGAAAGCCGCTCAGATACACCTCAAAAGGCGGTGGCTGCTAAC
>CALZOH010000082.1 GCA_945827465.1 uncultured Prevotellaceae bacterium | reverse complement strand
GCCAATGCTCTTGAAGATGGTTGCGGCGTTGATGAAGATGTTGCAGCTGCTGCGGAATGGTATCTGAAGGCGGCGAAGTTGGGCCATTTGCAAGCGCAATCAGACGTGGGAGAAATCTACACGCAAGGAGACTATGTTCCCGTAAATTATCGTATAGCCTTAAAATGGCTTCGCGAAGCTGCCGCTAATGGTTTCTACCATTCTCAAATGACACTTGGTGACATGTATTATAATGGACAGGGAGTGCCTCAAGATTATATTGAAGCAGCAAGATGGTATAAGAAAGCTGCCGAGCAAAGTGACCAAAACTCACCTGCAATTTACTCAATTGGATATATGTATCTTAATGGATTGGGCGTCCCACAAGATTATACAGAGGCAAGGCATTGGTTCGAGAAGGTGGCACTCCAGTATGAAGATAAGGCCGAAACGACCAAGTCGCCAGCTTTAGAAGCTGCTATTATGATACCGGATTGCATGTTCAATCTTGGCTGGATTTATCATGACGGGCTCGGCGTTAAGCAAGATTATGGAAAAGCCCTGTACTGGTTCAAAAAGGCTGCGTGCTACAATCATGCGGGTGCGTTATTCAATATAAGCGCAATTTATACTCACGGAGAAGGTGTTCCCGTAGACTATGCTGAAGCCCTCATCTGGTTAAAACGTGCGGCCGAACAAAATATGCCCAATGCTCTGTATAACCTTGGTGTTTACCATGAAATGGGTTATGGAGGCGTTCCCGTTGATTTTAAGACGGCAATGGACCTCTATCAAAGAGCGGCAAATGCCGGTAGTTCAAGTGCATTAAAAGCAATTGAAAACCTAAAAGCAAAAATCGCTGACTCCGGGCAAAGAAAATCATCGTTTCTCAGCAGACTAAAATCAATCTTCTCAAGCTAAGCTGCCTGCAAACAAAGAAGAACAGAGCATCAAAATAGGAAAGATATCAAAGATCTATTATTTGCGACACTGTGGTTGTGAATAATAGATCGAAGTTCATATTGATGGAGGCGCCGACTTCAAAAATATCAAAAAGTTTAAGCAATATGCAAAAAATCCTTTCCTCCCGTATCTTGATTGTCGACAAATCTTTATACCTTCGCATAGGGATTATTACAATAGTCTAACTCAATCAACATCTGTTGAAAATAAGCATATCGGTGTCGCACCCATATTTTGATGAATACAAACAAACATCTCTTTTTAAACTCACGTGATGAAATGTTCCGTGTGGACATTTCCAAGATTGTTTATTTCGAGGCAGACGGCAATTACACCAAGTTTGTCATGTGTAATGGTCTGGAAGGTGTTGTATGCACCAATCTTACCCAAATGAAGAACATACTCAGTGAGCGTTTGGGTGAGACAGCCGGAATGTTTGCCCGCATTGGCAAAAGCTACATCATCAACCTGAGGTACGTCTTCCAAATAGCGATCTTGCGTCAGCGTTTGGTGCTCAGCGACGGTGTGTCATTTACTTACCAGTTGGCACTCTCTAAGGATGCCTTGCGAGGACTTCGCGAACTATACATCCATTCATTTAGTCAGAAAACAGATCATCCATAAATCAACAAGAACAAGCTTTACATTATCATATATTATGGCAAATCTTAAAGGTAAAACGATACTTATTGGCAAAGAACCGGGACAAGGACGACTTTACGTAGCTGTTTGCGGCAAAGTGGCTGCATTGGGAGCACCGGGCAGTGTTCCCGCCAGCGTCAGCCGCTGCATACCTCAACAAAATGTAGCTCATGCCCAAATAGAAGTTGACCACCAAGGAAACATGACCATTACCAACCTGAAACCAGCCAACGTAACATATGTGGATGGCATTGAGGTCATGTCAAAGCGTATCACGCCGTCCAGCCAGGTGTTTTTGGGTAGAGACCGCTACAATCTTGATCTGAACACCCTCCTTGCCACAGCCGAAAAAATCGTGGCTGTAGCCGAACCGGCATCTGCCAAAGAGTTTAATATCTCCCATCTTCGCCAGGTGTGGGACGACTTCCACCAGAAAACCATCGAACGTCAGAAACATCAGCAGAAACTCGGACTGATAAGCAGTGCCGGTATGCTGTTCACAGTAGGAGGAGGCGCATTGATGGCGCTTGGTGGAAAAATGGGTCTCGATGGTTTTATGCAAGATTTGATGCCCTACCTCACAGCCATGGGAGGTATTGTGTTCATCCTATCCTTCGTTCTTCGCAGCAAAGACAAAAGCATCGAAAATACCGAAAAAGCCACCGAGGAATTTCAGGACCACTATGTCTGCCCCAATCCCGATTGCAATAAATTCCTCGGCAATCTCTCCTATAAACTCATGAAAAAGCAGTACGGTATGCAATGTCCTTTCTGCAAATGTAAATTCATAGAAAAATAGCACGATGAACCGTATCTCATTACAAACCGGTACCACTTTGCGTGGCGGCACCTATCGCATTGACCGAGTGCTGGGGCAAGGAGGCTTCGGCATCACTTATCTCGCCACTGACCTCTCGCTTGACAAGCATGTAGCCATCAAAGAATTTTTCCCTAAAGACTTCTGTGACCGTGACTCCTCGACCAGCCACGTTACACTCGGCACGCAAAGCACTTCGGATTTCGTGGGAAGACTCAAGGCGAAATTCCTCAAAGAAGCGAAAAACATCGCGAAGTTCGACCATCCGAACATCATCAAGATACATGCCGCTTTTGAAGAAAACAATACGGCCTACTACGTAATGGACTTCATTGAGGGCGCCTCACTCTCCGACCGCGTGAAGCGTACTGGTCCCCTGTCACGCGCCACTGCTCTGGACTACGTGGTCAAGATAGGTGGGGCACTTGACTATGTCCACTCGTTCCACATGAACCATCTCGATGTGAAACCGGCAAACATCATGGTACGTAATAGCGACAATTGTCCCATGCTCATTGATTTCGGACTGTCCAAACAATATGACTCGTCAGGCAATCAAACTTCGACTACGCCCGTAGGTATCAGTCACGGATATGCCCCGATGGAGCAATACAACGATGGCGGAGTACGGGAGTTTTCACCAACCACCGATGAATACTCCTTGGCAGCCACACTTTACTACCTGCTCTCCGGTGTCACACCACCCCAGGCCACCAAGTTGATAGAAGATGACCTCACCTTTCCTCAGTCCATTCCCTCGGATTTGATTCCTTCCATTTCCAAGGCCATGTCATCGGCACGCAAGAAGCGCTACCCAACCGTTCAGCAGTTCATTGCCTCCCTCAACACATCAACAATACCTTCAGAAGATCCAGAAAATACTGATTTCCCCGAGCCAAAGCCAACACCCAAACCTACGCCCAAGCCAAAGTCAAACTCACAATCCAAACGGACAAAATGGCTGACCGCAGGTGGAGTGGCCATTGCATTGATTGTAATTAACGTGTGGAGACCCTGGCACAATCCAGTTCCGACAACCAACGGAATAGACAGCCTTTCGGTAATCAGCAACAATGCAGAGAAAATAATGAAGAATGCTAACGAAGAAGAAGTAACCTCCATGTTCTTCCATCATTCTTTGGGCGACTGCTCTTATACGGGTACAGTAGATGCAAACAAACAGCCTCATGGCAAAGGTGTGGCAACATGGACATCCGGCAAGGCGAAGGAATACGATGGGCAATGGGTTCATGGTACAATGGAAGGCGAAGCAACCTATACACTGAGCAATGGAGATGTTTTCAAAGGGACCTTCACCTCTGACAAATATAGCAAAGGACGTTACACCATTAAGGCCAGCGGAGAATACTTTGAAGGAACGTTCAAAGACGGTAATCCCCAGGAAGGTATATGGTATGACGCCAACGGAAATAAGTTAGAATAACCCTTTCAACTACCACAAAAAGATAACAAGTTTGTGGCAAAACAAAACATACAATCATACAAGAAAGTTCAACCCTCCATCATAGAACATTACCCATTATGAAACGTCATTTAATTTTGTTCTTCATCTCATTACTGCCATTATTGGCCATGTCGCAGGGCGTCATCACACGTTCTGTAAAGAAACCGCAGCCGCAAAAGCAAGCCGGCATCTCCAAACCCACCGGCTCTATCAATGGACACGGATATGTCGACCTCGGTCTGAGCGTAAAATGGGCAACGTGCAATGTGGGAGCCTCCTCTCCATCGGAAGATGGCGATCGTTACGCGTGGGGAGAAACGACCACCAAGTCTGAATATACCGAAGCAAACTGCAAAACGTTTAAAAAAGATATCGGTAACATTGAAGGTAACCCACTGTACGATGTTGCACGCGCCAAATGGGGCGGTACATGGCGATTGCCTACCTTGAAAGAAATTGACGAACTAATAGAAAAATGTACCTGGAAATGGATCAAGCAAAATGGTCGTAATGGATATAGGGTCATAAGCAAGAAAAACGGGAAATCCATCTTCCTCCCAGCTACCGGTTTTCGTGAAAAATCGCTTATTAAAGACATTAATGAGTATGGCTGCTATTGGAGCTCTACCTCTGATATGAGATTTACCGATCACGCTTACTCTCTCTTCACTGAGGCTTTAGGCCGCAATCACACTTCGTCCACCCGAGACGAAGGGTTCTCCGTTCGCCCGGTCACAGAATAAAATGGACTGCTTATTCCGTCATTTCGTGTAATAATCAGGGGGTCTTGTACAACACAACTTAATAAGTTTGGCACAAAAACATTAAGGACATAACTTTGCCGCATCATTCAATCCTATCAGGATAGAGAAGACTCGAAACAACCATTCAGGCAACAACCGACAAAAGAAATATAAACTTAAACAACAACTCATATGAATACTGACAGTACCACTTTCGACAACGAAAGCATAAAGAATGAAGAGACTCAGTTTGATAACAATCAGACGAATGCTGAAAAGCAAGAAAAAGCCACCGAAAGCACTAATACAAAACGTGCGCAATGGGTGAAAATAGGTGGTAGCGCCGGTGCCGGACTGCTATTGGGAGCTGCATCCGTCCTGCTCACCAGTTCAACACTCGTAGACGACACGGCAGAGGAATCCTCAGATAACACATCCTCTACATTGGGCGACAGCAGTGTACCTATTGCAGAAAACGTCAACAATGACATGTCTTTCAGCGAGGCTTTTGCCGCTGCACGCCACGAAGTAGGAGCCGGTGGCGCCTTTGAATGGCACGGAAATGTATATAGCACCTTTTACGCCGAAGAATGGAACAGCATGACCGAGGAAGAAAAAGATGATTATTTCAGTCACGTCAATCATACCCCCTCGGAATACCATGCTGAAACCCATGACACGGCTGAAGTTGTTTCAGTAGACGACAGTCAGACATATACCACCGAACAGAGCAGCCCCCATGCTTCTACGGCTTCGCATGAAACAGCTCAAATGGGAACAAGCAGTCCGGTTGACGATATTGAAATTGAAGTACTCGGAGTCAACCACGATGATGCAACGGGTGCCAACGTTGTCAGCATGACTGTTGGCGGGCATGGTGCCATTTTGGTGGATGTTGACAACAACAATACCATTGACATCATGGCAATGGACGTAAACGATGACGGTCAGGTTTCAGAAAATGAAATAGCAGACGTATCCGACCAAGGTCTAACCATTGATCAGTTTGGCACTCCGACCGACCCAGCAGGCAATATGTACGCCTCCAACGACGATCTTCCCGACTACGTTAACAATGCCAACATCGATTGCTACGACGCATAAAGTCGTTAGATGCTGTTGGTTGTCGATTTTACTCTTTCTGACAACAATCAGTTCTACCGCAGAGGCAAAAACTTACCTTGTCTCTGCCGGTATATCTGATTACCCCGGTATCCAAAACGATTTAATTCTTCCTGCCAATGATGCCAAAGCAATCAGTTGGCTCTACTCCAAAAATACGGATGTGGTATATCGTCAGTTGCTCAACAACGCTGCTACCAAAAATGCCATCGTCAGTGCTATACAAACACTCTTTGCCCAAGCTACAGACAATGACATCGTGGTGTTCTTCTTTAGTGGTCACGGCTACCCGGGTGGTTTTTACGCATACGATACCCGACTCTCCTACACAGAAGTTCGCCAAGCGATGGCCCGCAGCAGGAGCAATCACAAGATGATCTTCGCCGACGCCTGTTTCTCAGGAAAACTGCGCGAAGAGAAATCATCAGCGTCAACGACTGCCATCCGTGCAGCAAAGACAGCTGACGTAATGTTATTCCTTTCGTCTCGCAGCAACGAGTTATCCATTGAACGACGGAACATGAAGAACGGGTTCTTTACCACCTACCTTCTAAAAGGCCTGCGCGGTAATGCCGATACCAACCGCGACCGTACTATAACGGCCAAAGAATTGTTTGACTTTGTCAGCAAAGGAGTCAGTTCTTTATCTAACAACAAACAACATCCTGTGATGTGGGGAAAATTTAATGATAACATGCCAGTCATGATCTGGTAACAACAACTCAATTCTTATGAACGATCTTATTCAGATACAATGCCCCGGCGATGGAGCCATCCTTACCATCAAAAACCAACCGGGATTAGAAAATAAAAATGTGACTTGCCCCGTCTGCAAACAATCACGCCCCTTTACACAATACAAGAGGTTTGTACCCAAAACGGAAGAGTGCACCGATTATCCGAACAAACATGGTGGCTCAAATCATCAACATGGCAACACAGAAAATACAAATTATGCCATGGAGAATCTCTGTATCGGCAGATTGATAGTGACCGCTACCGGCAAAAAATACTCTCTGCAACCCGGTCGTAATGTAATAGGTCGCAAGTCATCGGCCTCAGAAGCCAATATTCAGATCGAAACAGGAGAAAGCCGACGGATGAGCCGCATGCATTTGGTGATAGAAGTTGTCAAAGTACCCGGTAAAGGTTACGTACACCAGGCCTCTCTGTTTAAAGACAAATGTAATGCCACCTACATCAACAGCGCTCAACTGGAGCCGGGCGACTGCATTGTGTTGCATCATTGCGATGTACTGCGATTGCCAGATGTAGATCTGAAATTTGAGATACCTGAAGGAGATGAAACTGACTTCTAACACCTCTTGTCATGAAATATAAACTAACCAGCTTTAGCATCTTGGAATACGGTCAACGTAAAGATGCCCAAGGCAACCCTCACCAAGAAGACAGCCTCTTCCCTGTCCACAATCAGTTAAGCAATGACGACCGCCTTTTCATTGTTTGCGACGGCATGGGCGGGCACGATTTCGGAGAGGTAGCGAGTGCCACCGTTTGCGAAGCCATGTCAAAGGCCATTCTTGAGAAGACTTCAGAGACAGACTTCACTGACGACATACTCAAAGAGGCCATTCAACAGGCTTATGACGCTCTTGACGCTCGTGACACAGGTTCTGCCAAGAAAATGGGAACCACCATGACCGTCCTAAAACTCCATCAGCAGGGAGCAACCATTGCCCACATCGGCGACAGCAGAGTTTATCACATACGCCCAGGCAAAGATGCCGAAACCACCCGAATATTGCATGTCACTAAAGACCATTCCCTGCTCAACAGTCTGTTGGACGTCGGAGAACTTACTCCGGAAGACATCCCCAATTTCAAGCAAAAGAATGTCATCACACGGGCCATGCAACCCCAGATGGAGAGACGTTCAAAAGCAGACATCTATCACACGTCCGACATCCTTCCCGGCGATTATTTCTATCTCTGCTCCGACGGAATGCTCGAAAATACTTCTGACGACAACCTCCGTTTCATCTTCTCAGCTGCCATTCCTGAGGAAAAGAAAAAGGAGACCTTAATTGAAGTCACCAAGAACAATAAGGACAACCATTCCGCCATCGTGGTACACATTCTTGACGTGGAAGAAGCAACTCAACCCACAACTTCAGAACCGCTCATGGTCGTTGCGGACGAAGAAAAGGAAAAAGTCCCAACAGCTCCAACCTGCCCAAGATGTCAGAACCAATCCACCAATCCGGTACAAAGAAAGTCAAACCATCATCTGGCACTCACTATAGGTGTGATCGTCGTCATTGCAGCCTTACTGTTAGCTGTTATATACTTCACCAACCTATTCTCATTGCATGCACCTGCGAAATAATACGTTTCTACAAGGTGGGAAATATAAAATTGTTCGCTTCATCGCATCCGGAGGATTCGGATGCACCTATGAGGCATGGCATACACAGTTAGATGCACGAATAGCATTAAAGGAGTTTTTCGTCAGCGACTTCTGTAATCGTGATGAAGCAACTGGACAAATTACGGTAGCCACACAGTCGAAGGTTGCACTTGTGAACAAGCTAAAAAAGAAGTTTACAGAAGAAGCACGCGCCCTCTTCAAAATGAAACATCCGGGCATAGTCCGAGTGATCGACATCTTTGAGGAGAATGGGACGGCCTACTATGCCATGGAATTTATTGAGGGAAAATCGCTCAACGAGGTTGTAAAGCAACGGGGTAAACTACCCGAGGCAGAAGCAGTGGGTTATATACTTCAAGTGGCAGAGGCTTTGAAGTACGTTCACAGTCTGAACCGGCTGCATCTTGACCTCAAGCCAGGCAACATCATGCTCAACAAGGAAGGCAAAGCCGTGATCATAGACTTCGGAGCCTCTAAGCATTACGATACAGAAACAGGCGAAAACACTTCCACCCTCCTTGGCGTAAATACAAAGGGATACGCACCAGTGGAACAAGTCAACCAAAGTTTCACCACCTTTAGTCCGGCCACAGATATTTATGCTCTTGGCGCTACACTTTATAAACTACTAACGGGTATCACTCCCCCACCTTCAACGGTTTTACACGCGGAGGAGGCTACACTCACACCTTTGCCGTCCAACATATCTGCCTCCACTCGTCAGGCAGTAAACGCAGCCATGCAATTACTGCGCAAGAATCGACCACAGACAATTGAAGAATGGATAAATACTTTTAGAAATAACAATAGTCATCAAGAAGATGAAAAAACAGAATATACTGGTCTAATTAAGCCCCATCCCCAACCGAAACATGCCCTCCAACCAACTCCTCAACCTAAATCAAGAAAGAAGAAATGGCTATTTCTGTCTGCCATTGTAGCTGCATTAGCTGTTTCCTGCCTAATAGGAATTAAGTTTAACCATCAAATAACAGAAAAGGACATTCAAGAAACCAGCACCATCAATGGACACGGATATGTAGACCTCGGCCTAAGTGTGAAATGGGCAACATGCAATGTGGGTGCAAATAGTCCATCAGATTATGGAGATTATTTTGCTTGGGGCGAAACAAGCACCAAGGCAGAATATACCAAAAATAATAGTAAAGCATATGGAAAATGTTCTATTGGTGACGAAATAGATAGTTCTCAATATGGAGTACAACAAGTCAACAACATAGCTGGTAATTTAAAATATGATGTAGCACAAGCCAAATGGGGAAGTTCTTGGAGATTACCAACAACTGCTGAATGGCGTGAAATTGTTACCAAATGCAATTGGAACTGGATTTCTCTGAGTGGTCACAATGGATATCTTGTTACAAGTAAAACAACCGGGAATTCTATTTTTCTCCCTGCTGCTGGAAGTTACTATGGGGCTAAGCTATATGACATTGGAACATATGGGAATTATTGGGGTTCCATAATATTAAATACACATGCTGCTTATTACCTCAGCTTCAACATCTCCAATCATCATGAAGAATTTAAGAACTGCTACTTTGGCCGTTCCGTTCGCCCCGTCTCTGAATAAACTTGTAATATAATTGACTTGGTAGCTTTATAAGCTCAAAGTCAAAACTTCGCTGAAAAGGATACAATATATTTCCCCCTATTCCGTCATTCCATCTTATTGCTGACACAATGATTGAATAGGGGGAAATAGTACGTATAATCCTTTAACAGTTCCTCATTCTACTTTTTGTCCAGATGACAACAATTTAAGCATGTAAAATGTAGGGGCGTATCGCATACGCCCGAAATGAGCGGATAAGGCAATGAAAATAGCCTATGCTACTGCCATTGCCGCTTCAGCTATCGTTAGCATATGCTCTCATGTAAGCGAATTAACCACCCCTTTTCTCCTGAATTGCACTAAATGGGAATGATTATCCCTTCGTCATCGGGGCAAGATGTCTCACGCCTCACAATGAGTTTTATATCAAAATGTGGACGATTCTGTAACCTTTCGGTCACGTTATTCTTCAAATGAATCTATCTTTAATCAATCTAAGTGTATTTATGATGAATAACAAAATCGACAACATCTCATGTTCTTCTTACAATGATTTTCTGAAGAACTTTGAAACCAGTGTTCAGAAAAGGCGTACTGCCTGTCCTCCTGACCTCTATTTCTTCCAGTTTATGGAAAGTGTTATCAATGATGTGGAGAAAACGCGAAGCACTCGCCTCAAAGAGTGTTATACCACGACCTTCAACAGTTTCAAGAAGTTCCGCCACGACACTGACATCGCTATTCCCGATCTCAGCAACCTCATCATAGAGCAGTACGAACACTACCTGAGGGAACGCGAACTGAGCCTCAACTCGATTTCCTTCTACATGCGCATTCTGAGAGCCGTCTACAACCGTGCCGTGCTTCGCGGTCTCACCACAGACCGCCTGCCTTTCAGAAATGTCTATACCAGCATTCCGCGAACGGTTAAACGCGCCATGAATCTGTATGAAATGAAAAAGTTAGCACGTCACCGGTTCAGCGAGAAGCATCTGGAGTGGGCCCGAGACCTTTTTATGTTCAGTTTTTACGCCAACGGCATGTCGTTTATCGATATGGCCTACTTGCGACGCTCTAACATCAGCAACGGAATGCTTACCTACCGACGAAAGAAGACCGGCCAGACGTTGGAAGTCTTTTGGAGCGAACCATTGAAGAAGATTGTCGAAAAATATGCCGGTATGACCAAGGATTATCTGCTTCCCATCATCACGACCGACAATCCTGACAACCGAAATCAGTTTCGCTATCGCCAATGTGTCCTCAACAGCTACCTGAAAGCCGTTGCCCAGCGCATTCGATTCCGTCATCCGCTCACAATGTATGTTGCCCGCCACTCCTGGGCCAGCATTGCCCACAATCTGAACATCTCCATGGAAGTGATCAGCCGTGGAATGGGGCACGACTCGGAACAAACCACCCAGATTTACATCAAAACTATCGACAACGATGCCATCCGACGGGCCAATGAGCGCATCATCAGATTGTTGAGGTACTAATCTTCGGCCTCGCAGTCATTGCTCTGCGGTTCAACAAGGCTGCGCGAACTGCGGCAGACTGTCGTTTCCGCAGTTCGCGCTCTTCCACGCCCAACTCAGAAAAGTCTCGCCTGTGTGAGGGCTTTCAAACTTTTTATTGTACTTTTGCAGTCGCAACGCGCCTGTGGCGAAATTGGTAGACGCGCCAGACTTAGGATCTGGTAATGCGAATTGTGCAGGTTCGAGTCCTGTCAGGCGCACATTCCCCCTCTCATTCTATGCAATCAGGCATCTTTCGCAAGCTCCTGCTCCATTGGTATTCGCTCCATAAGCGCGAATTGCCGTGGCGCGACATCTGCGACCCTTACCGCATTTGGATCAGCGAGATCATCTTGCAACAAACACGCATCGCTCAGGGTTTGGATTACTATGAGCGATTCCTCACGCGCTTCCCCGACGTGCAATCCTTGGCCGCAGCGGCCGAAGACGAGGTGCTGAAGCTCTGGGAAGGCTTGGGTTACTATTCGCGAGCACGTAATCTGCATGCCGCCGCTCGCGAAATTGCTCTGGCCGGCGCTTTTCCGATGTCCTACGAAGGAGTGAGAGCCCTCAAAGGCGTGGGTGACTACACCGCCGCAGCCATTTGTTCCTTCGCCTACCATCAGCAGGTGGCTACCGTCGATGGGAATGTCTACCGCGTGCTCTCGCGCATCTTCGGCATCGAGGTTCCCATCGACACGACGGCCGGTAAGAGACATTTCAAAGAGTTGGCCCAACAACTGCTCGATCCGGAGCGCCCCGCCGACTTCAATCAGGCACTGATGGACTTCGGTTCGCTGCAATGCACCCCCACATCGCCCCTGTGCGACGACTGTCCGTTCCGTCCCCACTGCGTGGCAGGCCGCAGCAACAGTTGGCAGCTATTTCCCGTCAAAAGCAAACGCACGGCCCAACAGCATTTCTATTTCACTTACGTTTTAATCACCCACTTCGGCCGCCTGCTCATCCATCGCCGAGGAGCGGGCAACATCTGGCAGGGCCTCTACGAGCCTTACCTCATCGCATCCACCGACGGCCCCACGCGTCCCGAAGCCGACCTTTGGGTGAAAGGCCTCTTACAACTATCCGGCAGTCGTCTCCACCTGTTGGAGAGCAACTACAAACACATTCTCACCCACCGCATCATCCACGCCGATTTCTATCGTATCGACCTGAGCGATGCCATCGAGGGAAAAAAACTGTCACTCCCCGAAAATTATTTTTTCGCCACGCGCGAGCAAGCGTTCCAATACGCATTTCCGCAACTCATCCGGTTAGAGAAGTACCTCAGCGATTAATTTCCATTCATTGTTTCCACCCCAAAATATCGGGATTTCATCGAGCAGGTGTAGGGGCGTATCGCATACGCCCTCATGTTCGCGAATGAGGGGTTGATTGCCGATGCAGTGTGATTAAATGGAAATTTTTCGAGGATGTGTTTTGGGATAATTCGTTTGTTTTTTAGCGAAAAAGTGTAGGGGCGTATCGCATACGCCCTCATGTTCGCGAATGAGGTGTTAATAGCCGGTAAATGGTTACTAATTTCGACGAATGAATGCAAATTCCCTGCCGTGAAGGGCGTATGCGATACGCCCCTACACTTGTTCGATTATAATC
>CALZOH010000081.1 GCA_945827465.1 uncultured Prevotellaceae bacterium | reverse complement strand
ATCGCTAATCTTTTATATGCTTTCTTGATTTCTTCTTCAGTAGCATTTTTTGCTACACCAAGCACTTCATAATAGTCTCTCTTTGCCATTGTGCTTTCTGCTTAAATGTTTGTGGAAGATGATAAAAGGAGAAGATTATTGTCCGATAGCAACTTTTGCATGACGGATTACTTTATCGTTCAGCGTATATCCGGTCTGTACGCAGTCTACAACCTTGCCTTTTTGTTCCTCGTTGGCTGCGGGGACCATAGCAATGGCTTCATGGAAATCCGTGTTGAAGTCTGCTTCATGGGTCTCAATTTTTTTGAGTCCCTGTGCTTCGAGAACTTTCAGCAGTTTTTGGAAGATAAGTTCTACTCCTTCTTTGAGAGCATCAAGATCGGTTGCCTTGTGAATGTTGTCTTCGGCTCTTTCAAAGTCGTCCAAAATGGGCAGAATGGAAGTGATAACTTTTTCTCCTCCGTTCAAAACCAATTCAGTCTTCTCTTTGAGTGTACGTTTGCGATAATTATCAAATTCTGCAACCTTTCTCAGATATTGATCCTTTAGTTCTGCTAATTGGTTTTCCAATTGAGTTACTGGATCTATTGCTTCGGTTTCAACTTTTGTTTCAGCTTCCGGCTGATTCTCTATATTTTTCGTTTCAGGTGCAGGTGCATTTTGTGTTTCCTCCATCTGTTTTGACAAGTTGATGTCTTCAGTTTCTTTCATACGATGTTTTTTACTCATGATTCCGATTAATTAAAAACATGCCCTAATACATACAAAAAGCGTACCAATTAGCGTTCGCCGGCATATAATTTTTGTCGGAGTTCTTTAATGTGTTCATCTGCAATGTAATCTTCGTAAGTCATAAGTTTGTCAATGCAGCCATTAGGAGTTAATTCTATGATGCGGTCGGCCAACGATTCGATGAATTCATGGTCATGACTGGCAAACAGAAGGTTTCCTTTGTATAATTTCAAGTTATTATTGAATGCTTGAATGCTTTCCAAATCCAAATGATTGGTAGGAGTGTCGAGAATTAAGCAATTGGCATTTTTCAACTGCATACGGGCAATCATTAAGCGCATTCTTTCTCCTCCAGAGAGCACGTTGACTTTTTTCAAGATTTCTTCTCCCGAGAACAGCATTCGTCCCAAGAAAGCCTTGAAGTAAACTTCGTTCCCTTCTCCAAATTGACTCAGCCATTCCAGCATGTTAAATTGGGTGTTGAAGAAATTGGTATTGTCAAGCGGCAAATAAGCAGTGGTAATGGTAACTCCCCATTTGTAATTACCCGAAGCAGCTTGTTGATTGCCGTTGATAATCTCAAAGAGGGCGGTCATGGCTCTTGGGTCGCGACTGAGGAATACTACTTTCTGTCCTTTTTCAATATTGAAGTTCAAACGATCAAACAAGACAGTGCCATCATCTGTTACAGCTTTTAAATCGTTGACTTCAAGAATCTGATTTCCTGGTTCTCTATCCATTTGGAAGATGATGCCCGGATATTTTCTGGTGGAAGGCTGAATTTCTTCTATGTTCAGCTTTTCAAGCATCTTCTTACGACTGGTAGTTTGTTTGCTCTTGGCCACATTGGCAGAGAATCGGCGGATGAATTCTTCCAATTCCTTACGCTTCTCTTCTGCTTTTTGACGTTGATTCTGCATCTGGCGAAGTGCTAATTGACTGGATTGGTACCAGAAGCTATAGTTACCGGCATAGAGCGTTACTTTTCCGTAATCAACATCAACGGTGTGAGTTGAAACGGCATCCAAGAAGTGGCGGTCATGACTAACAACAAGTACGGTATGCTCATAATTGCCGAGATATTCTTCCAGCCATTCTACTGTTTCAAGGTCAAGATCGTTAGTAGGCTCGTCGAGCAACAAATTGTCAGGGTTGCCAAAGAGAGCTTGGGCCAACATTACGCGAACTTTTTCTTTTCCGCTCAAGTCACCCATCATCATTTGATGCTTGTCATCCTTAATACCTAATTGATTGAGCAGGTTGCCGGCATCACTTTCGGCATCGTAACCACCCATGTTGGCAAATTTCTCTTCTAATTCGGCCACCTTCATACCGTCTTCTTCACTGAAGTCGGGTTTTGCATATAGAGCATCACGTTCTTTTGTGATATCCCAAAGTTCTTTGTAACCCATCAAAACGGTGTCAAGCACTTTGTAACTATCAAATTTAAAATGGTCCTGGCTGAGTACACTCATGCGTTCGCCCGGCCCGATTTCAATATTTCCTTTGGTTGTTTCCAGTTCACCGCTGATGGCTCTTAAAAGAGTACTCTTTCCTGCCCCGTTGGCGCCGATGATTCCATAAATATTTCCGTTAGTAAACTTTAAGTTTACATCTTTGTACAATACTTGGCGGCCGAATTGTATGGCCAAATCTGTTATCGTGATCATTATTCTATATAATTGAGTTGCAAAAGTACAAAAAAAATAGGAAAATCAGCGTATTATCTCTGAGTGTAGTGGAGTTTGGACTTTCAATGCGATTTCTATGAAAAGGGATTATGATTAGCTTTTTAAAAATTAGTTGTACCTTTGCGCAAGATTCAATATTCCAATATGAAATTTTCTGATTTGAGAGGTTTTAGTTGTTTCTTCCGGCATTTTTCGTTGTTGATGTGGTTCACTATTTTTGTGTGTGGTGTTTTTGCATCTTGTTTTAAAGATGAACCCTTGAATGCAGAGTGTGACATCGAAGCCGTTTATGTTCACGTCGATCATCCCGAAGAATTGTTTTTCAGCGCTTCAGATACTTTGGTGAATGTGTTGTATAGTGATGACAAGGTTATTTTTCGTGTTCGTCGTGGTGCTGATCTTACTTCTCTTGCTCCTCGCTTTCAAATTACAGAAGGTGCACGCATTGAGCCGCAAAGTGGTTCGGTACAAGATTTCAGTCAGGGACCGGTTATTTATCAAGTCACATCTGAAAGTGGAGAATGGAATCGAAGGTACGAAGTGTCTTTCCAAGTTGTCACCCGTACGGTGAATGATACGGTGAAATATGATTTTGAACGCTTCTATCTGAAGAGTGACAAGGAAAAATATTATGTGTGGAATGATTTGAATCCAGATGGCAGCGAAGCCAATAATTGGGCTACGGGCAATGGTGGCTTCTATTTGGTGAAGAGTAAATCTGAACCATCTGCTTATCCTTCAACAGTTGTAGAGGACGGTGTTACCGGTTATGCCGTGAAGTTGACAACCAGTGATACAGGGCCTTTAGGTAAGCTTCGTAATATGCCTTTGGCCGCCGGCAATCTTTTTATCGGTCGTTTTGATGTACAAAATGCGTTGACCAATGCAATGAAAGCGACTCAATTTGGTTTACCATTCGACAAGAAGCCAGTCCGTCTTGAAGGCTATTATAAGTATCAACCCGGAGAGAATTTTCAAGATCGAGATGGTAACATCCTATCTGGGGTAACAGATAAGGCTACGATTTACGCAGTTCTTTATCGTAATAAGGATGCAGAAGGTCGTCCTATCGTATTGTATGGTGATAATGTGCAGACCAGCGATCAAGTTGTTGCTTTGGCCAAACTGAAAGATATTTCTGCAACGTCCGAATGGACAAAGTTTGATGTGGCATTTAATTATAATGAGGAAATCAATCAAGAGATGTTGGAGAATTATGATTACAGTTTGACCGTAGTCTTTTCGTCCAGCATCAATGGTGATCTCTTTGAAGGTGCTATCGGTAGTACGCTTTGGGTGGATGAAGTCCGGGTGGTTTGTTTAAAAATTGAATAGAAAATGAAAGTAACCGTATTATTGTTGTTTTTGCTGGTTTGTCTGGAAGCGGGAGCCTCTGGTTGGGGTGCCCTTTCCGATAGTCTTACTTATTATGGACGTTTGGGCTATCATATTGGAGGTACGGCTCCCATAGGAATGCCGGCGTCTATTCGCAGCTTGAGCAAATACGATATTCCGGCCAATATCACGTTGGCTCTTGATGTATATCGTCCCCTTCAGGGTCGTTGGGGATTGATGGCCGGGCTTCATTTTGGTAATAAAGGAATGGAGACAGATGCTCGAGTGAAGAACTATCATATGGAGATGGAACAGGGGGGTGAGTCTATCGAAGGTTTTTTTACCGGGCAGGTCATCACAAAGGTTGAAGAGTGGGTGCTCACTTTACCCATTCGTGTGGCCTATGATCTTTCCTCTCGTTTTCGTCTTCATGGCGGTCCGTATGTTTCTTATGTTTTTTCTCATCATTTCAGTGGTGAGGCCTACAACGGTTATTTGCGTCAAGGTGATCCGACAGGTGTAAGAATAGATATGGGTTATGAACCCGAAACGCGTGGTACTTATGATTTTTCTTCCCATATGCGTCGCATGCAGTTTGGAGTCGAAGCCGGTTTCGATTGGAATTGCTACCGTAGGTGGGGTCTTGCAGCAGGAGTTTCTTGGGGACTAACAGGTGTTTTCAAGAGCGATTTCCATACGATTGAGCAGACACTCTATCCAATTTATGGAACAATAGGTTTAACTTATAGATTTAAATGAAATATCAAATGAAGAAACTTTTTACGTTGTTATCAGTTGCTTTCTCGTGGCTTCTTGCCTCTGCAACCAGTTACGAAGGTAAGCTTCAAGTTTTTATTAATGGTCAGCAAATGTCTTCCCAAAAGGCGGAGATAGTTGTAAATGCTCAGTCCGACGGACGTTATGCTCTTTCGCTCCGTAACTTTGTTTTAGAGACTGACGAAACTCAGTTGCCTGTAGGAAATGTTAGTTTGAAAGATGTGGATGCTTCTATTTGTGGAACGAGCAATGTGATGCACACTTTCCAGACGATTCAACTTGAACCGGGAGATGATGCTTCTGCCGGTTGGATTGGTCCTCAGCTTCCTGCTGTTGATGTTGATGTGAATGCTGTGGTGAACGAGCAAAACCAACTCAACGCAGTGATTAGTATTGATGCTACTGCGACATTAGGCATGGTGATTCGCGTATTGTTCGGTTCCCATGTTTATCAGGTTGCCAATTCCGGATTTGAGGATTTCCATGTAGCCAAATTATATAAGGTCAAGACCGTTGACGGCAAATATGAATTTGATTACGATTCAACTCCCGTGACCAGTGACGAACCCGACTATTGGCATTCTTTCATGTCTGCTTCGGGTTACGACAAGAATGGTGTCAACCAGCTGAATATTGTCTATCTGGCAGGAACGGCGCCGCACACGTTCGTTTCCGATCAGACGCGTCCCGGCAGTACAGGTAAAAGCAGTTTGTTGCTGAAGTCAAGCAGCATTTTCGGAATTGTTGCCAACGGAACGGTGACTACCGGTCGCATCAATGCCGGTTCAATCAACGTTGTGGCCGATGCCCAGGGTGATTGGTTAAACCATTCCTGGAATGATATGAGTCAAACAGAACTCGGCCAAGACGGTCATCCGTTTTATACTTGTCTCGACGGTCGTCCCGATTCTTTGGCTGTGTGGGTGAAGTTCGCTCAGGGCGATCCTGATAAGGCTGCCGGTTATCCTTATGCTTCCATCAATGCTGTGATCAACGATGGTTCTTACTATCAGGATCCGGAACCTGCCGGTGTTACTTATACGAATGTATTGGCCAAGGCCAACAACAATGAGATAGCTGTTACCGATGGGCAGTGGAAGCGCATCGTGTTGCCGTTTGACTATGCCTCTTATGCGCTTAATCAGGCTAAGGGTCGTGTGATTTTGGTAACGGCATCGACCAATGCCGGTGCCGGTAAGGGAAGCGGAAATGATGAACTGTATATGGACGATATGGAGTTGATTTACAACTGTCGTTTATCGGCGGTGAGTCTGAAAGGTATTTCGTTGTCCGGTTTCTCTTCCGACAAAACCGATTATAAAGGAATAACCGTCAAAGGCCTGCTTTCGCCGAATGATATTGAGGTTGAAACCAATGGACAGGGTGCATACGTCATTAAGAAGGTAGAAAACATCATCGACGAAACTTCGCAGAACCCGGTTCAGGCACGTATTTCCTTGATTGTAGTGTCCGGCGATTTGAGTCAGTCGGTTACTTATACCATCGTGGCCGATTACGACCCCGATTCGGTTTCTTCCGTTTCAATAAACAAGACGGCTCCTTCAACTATTTATGATGTGCAGGGACGTCTGGTTCGTTCTGCTTCGGCTCCCGGCATCTATATTATTAAGGATGCTTCCGGAAAGACCATCAAGCGTTATCAGCGCAGATAACCTGTGATTCGTGAATAGGTGTCCGGCATCGATTGCGGTGAGCAGTCAATGCCGGACACTTCTTTTCAGAGGGCAAGGGTTCCGGCGAGAAGGGAGAACAAGTTGATAGCAGCTCCATATGGTTTCATATAATTATTGCTAACTTTGCCGCAACAAATTAAAATAGTAAGAAGTGTCGAAAATGAAGAAAGTGGCATTGATAACCGGTATCACGGGGCAGGATGGTTCTTATTTGGCCGAGCTGTTGATAAGCAAGGGTTATGAAGTGCATGGTATCATGCGTCGTAGTTCAACTTTCAACACCGGGAGAATCGAACATCTTTATCTGGACGAATGGGTCAGAGATATGAAGAAGGATCGTTTGGTCAATCTCCATTATGGCGACATGACCGATTCCAGTTCTCTGATTCGCATCATTCAGACCGTCAAGCCGGATGAAATCTATAATCTCGCAGCCCAGAGTCACGTTAAGGTAAGTTTCGACGTTCCCGAATATACGGCTGATACGGTAGCGACAGGTACGCTGCGTTTGCTCGAAGCTGTAAGAATCTTGGGCATGGAGAAGCAGACCCGCATTTATCAGGCTTCGACCAGCGAGCTTTTCGGAAAAGTGCAGGAAGTTCCCCAGCGCGAAACAACTCCTTTCTATCCTCGTTCTCCTTATGCCGTTGCCAAGCAGTACGGCTTTTGGATTGTCAAGAACTATCGCGAAGCATACGGTATGTTTGCCGTTAACGGTATTCTGTTTAATCACGAGAGCGAGCGCCGTGGCGAGACATTCGTTACCCGAAAGATTACGATGGCGGCCGCCCGCATTGCTCTCGGAATGCAGAACAAGCTCTATCTCGGCAACCTGAGTAGTCGTCGCGACTGGGGTTACGCCAAGGATTATGTGGAGTGTATGTGGCGAATGTTGCAGTATGACCAACCCGAAGATTTTGTGATTGCCACCGGCGAGATGCACACCGTGCGCGAATTTTGTACGCTGGCCTTCCGCGAAGCCGGCATCGAACTGGAGTGGCAGGGCGAGGGCTTGCAGGAAAAGGGAGTAGAGAAGGGGACCGGACGTGTATTGGTAGAGGTTGATTCCAAATATTTCCGCCCGACCGAGGTCGAGCAGTTGATGGGTGACCCCACCAAGGCGCGTACCTTGTTGGGATGGAATCCGACGAGTACTTCCTTCCCCGATTTGGTGAAGATCATGGTGAAGCACGACCTCAAGAAGGTGAAAAAGCTCATGGCCAATGCCAAGATCGAAGAAGAAGACAACTGATGGTGATAGGTCGACATTTAATAATATGAACAAAGACGCTAAAATATTCGTGGCGGGCCATCGCGGCTTGGTGGGATCGGCTATTCTGAAGAATCTTCGGCAGAAGGGCTATTCTAATTTCGTGTTACGCACGCACCGTGAGCTCGACTTAACCGACCAGGCTGCTGTCAGGGCCTTCTTCGAGGCGGAACGTCCGGAGTATGTGTTCTTGGCGGCTGCTTTTGTGGGAGGCATTATGGCCAACAGTATTTATCGGGCCGATTTCATTTGGCGCAATCTGCAGATTGAGTGTAACGTGATTGAGAGTGCCTGGCACACGGGGGTAAAGAAGCTTTGTTTCTTGGGAAGCACGTGTATCTATCCGCGCGAAGCTCCTCAGCCGATGCCGGAGGATTGTTTGCTCACGTCGCCGCTGGAATACACCAACGAGCCTTACGCTCTGGCTAAGATAGCCGGATTGAAGATGTGCGAGAGCTTCAACCTGCAATACGGCACCAACTTTATTGCCGTGATGCCTACCAATCTCTATGGCCCCAACGATAATTTCGATTTGACCACCAGTCATGTCTTGCCGGCTTTGATTCGCAAGCATCATCTCGGCAAATGCTTGCAGGCCGGCGATTGGGCGGCTCTGCGCGAAGACCTCAACCGTTATCCCATCGAGGGCGTAGACGGAAGTGCCGACCGCGAAACCATCCTCGGCATGTTGCAGAAGTATGGCATCAGCATGACGGCTGACGGCAAGGCTCGGATTGAAGTGTGGGGAACCGGAGCGCCTTTGCGCGAGTTCCTTTGGAGCGAAGACATGGCCGATGCCTGTGTGTTCGTGATGGAGCACGTCGATTTCAAGGACCTCTATCCGAGCGGCAGTCGCGAAATACGGAATTGTCATATTAATATAGGTACGGGAAAAGAGCTTTCCATCCGCCAGTTGGTCGAAATGATTGGCCGCATTGTGGGCTTTGACGGAAGGGTGGTCTGGAATGCCCAAAAACCTGACGGCACACTTCGCAAGCTGACCGATTCCTCCAAGCTCCACCAGCTCGGATGGCATCATCAGGTGGATTTGGACGAAGGAATTGCCCGTCTTTACGATTGGTATCTGCATTTCGGTAGCCAAAGGTAGTTTTTGCTGATTCGGGGGCTGCGGTGGCGTATTTTGCGACTTGCGCGAATGCCGATGAGGTACCGATAAAATGGGTTGAGGCGCGCAGAGAGCCTAAAAACAGCCTTATTTTTGATGCGGAAGATAATTTGTCGAAAGGAAAAGTCCGGTATGTCCTAAAAAAGTGATACCTTTGAGCGCTTAAAAAAATTAATATGTCAGTAGAAGATAGAATCATTCGAGTAAATTTGGAAGAGGAGATGAAAACCTCTTACATTGACTACTCCATGTCAGTAATTGTTGCGCGTGCCTTGCCCGATGTGAGAGACGGTTTCAAACCCGTTCACCGCCGCATTCTTTATGGAATGATGGGATTGGGCAATACTCACGACAAACCTTATAAGAAATCTGCGCGTATCGTCGGTGAGGTGCTGGGTAAGTACCATCCTCACGGCGATTCGTCTGTATATGGCGCATTGGTGCGCCTTGCCCAGGACTGGGCCATGCGATATACGCTGGTCGACGGTCAGGGTAACTTCGGTAGCGTCGATGGCGACTCAGCTGCCGCCATGCGTTACACGGAGGCCCGATTGACTCCCGCGGGCGAAGCCATGATGCAGGACCTTGACAAGGAAACTGTCGACATGGTGAATAACTTCGACGACACCCTGCAGGAGCCCACGGTGATGCCGACGCGCATTCCCAACCTGTTGGTCAACGGTTCGAGCGGTATCGCCGTCGGTATGGCCACCAATATTCCCACTCACAACCTGGCCGAAGTCATCGACGCCTCGGTGGCTTATATCGACAATCCCGAGATTGACGTCGAGGGACTGATGCAGTATGTTCCGGCGCCCGATTTTCCCACGGGCGGATATATTTTCGGTCTGCGCGGCGTGAAGGAAGCTTACGAGACCGGTAAGGGACGAGTAGTGATGCGCGCCAAGACCGAGATTGAGGAGACGGCCAATCACTCTTCCATCATCGTGACCGAAATTCCTTACGGAGTCAACAAGGCTGAGCTGATTAAGAACATTGCAGCTTTGGTAAACGAGAAGAAATTGGTAGGCATCAGTAATATCAACGACGAGTCCGACCGCGAGGGTATGCGCATCGTGATTGACATCAAGCGTGATGCCAACGCCAATGTGGTGCTCAACAAGCTCTTCAAGATGACGGCCCTCCAGAGCAACTTTGCGATGAACTGCATCGCTTTGGTACACGGTCGTCCCCGCTTGCTCAATCTCAAGCAGTGCATCCACTACTTCGTGGAGCACCGTCACGATGTGGTGATTCGCCGCACCCAGTACGAGAAGCGCAAGGCCGAAGAGCGTGCCCACATCCTCAAAGGCCTGATCATTGCCAGCGATAACATTGACGAGGTGGTAAGAATCATCAAGGAGGCCCGTTCACCGCAGATAGCCATTGAAAACCTCAAGGCGCGCTTCAGCTTAGACGACATCCAGGCACGTGCCATCGTCGATATGCGCCTGCGCCAGCTCACCGGATTGGCTCAAGACCAGTTGCGCGCCGAGTTTGACGAACTGATGCGCAAGATTTCCTACTTCGAGCAGATACTTTCCGACCCCGAACTTTGCAAGAAGGTGATGAAGGACGAGCTGCTTGAGGTGAAGGAGAAGTGGGGCGACGCCCGCAAGAGCGAAATCGTGATGAGCGACTCCGACGGCTTCAATCCCGAAGACTTCTATGCCAACGATCCGGTGGTCATCACGCTGAGCCACCTCGGCTACATCAAGCGCACGCCTTTGAGCGAGTTCCATGCACAGGGACGCGGCGGCGTAGGCAGCAAGCTGAGCAGTACGCGCGATGAAGACTTCATCCAGAACATCTACCCGGCCACGATGCACAACACCATGCTCTTCTTTACGAAGAAGGGACGCTGCTATTGGCTCAAGGTGTACGACATACCCGAGGGCGCACGCAATTCCAAGGGCCGTGCCATTCAGAACGTGCTTAACCTCGAGGGCGACGATGCCGTGAGCGTATGCCTCAACATCCGCAAGCTCGAGAATCCCGACTTCTGCAACTCCCATTACGTGGTCTTCTGTACGAAGCAGGGTATTGTCAAGAAGACCTGCCTGGCCGACTATTCGCGTCCGCGTGCCAACGGTGTGATTGCTATCAACATCAAGGAAGACGATGCCGTCATCGACGTGGTGCTGACCAACGGCCGCAACGAGTTGATTCTGGCCAATAAGAACGGACGCGCCATCCGCTTCAACGAAGACAAGATTCGCGTGATGGGCCGCACGGCGACGGGTGTGCGTGCCATGACCCTCGACGGCGACGACGACGAAGTGGTGGGCATGGTCTGCGTCTATGACCTGGAGAAAGACACCATCCTCGTGGTGAGCGAAAAGGGCTTCGGCAAGCGCAGTGCGGTCGAGGACTATCGCATTACCAACCGCGGCGGCAAGGGCGTCAAGACGCTCAGCATTACCGAGAAGACCGGTAAGGTAGTCTCCATCATCAACGCCATTGACGAGCGCGACCTGATGATTATCAACAAGAGCGGAACGGCCATTCGCATCAGCATTGCCGGCATCCGCGTGATGGGCCGAGCCACCCAGGGTGTGAAACTCATTGACATCATGAAGCGCAAGGACGAAATCAGCAGCATTTGCAGCGTCATCTCCGAGCAGGAAGAAGAGCAGGCCGTTGAAGACGCCGAGGCCAAGCAAGAGGAGGCCGAAGGCGAGATGCAAGAGTCTGTCATCACTCCCGTGACCGACGAGGCCGAAGGCGATGAGCTTTCGCCCGCCGACGACGAAAACAATAACGACGACAACAATTAAAACCACCAAGTATATGAAAAAATTAGTTTTATCTGCAGTAGCAGTATTGGCTTCTTCGTTTGCTTACGGCCAGAACATGGCAGTTTACAAAGCCGAGGAACAGTTTAATGAAGAGAAATTCGTAGAGGCCGAGAAGACCATTATTCCCGCCCTGACGAACCCGAAGACCAAGAAATTGGACTATGCTTATAACCTGGCAGGAAAAATCGAGAGCCGTCTGCTCCAGAAGGAAATCGAGAAGGCTGCCCGCAATGAACCCCTCGACACGACCTTGTTCATCAACTGCCTGAACCGTGCCGTTGAATTCTTTACCAAGAGTTATGAGATTGAGAAGGCTCCCGACGCCAAGGGTAAGGTGAAGAGCAAGCTCGAATTTCATGCCGAGAACAAGAAGATGATTGGCCAGATGATGACATACTATGCCTATGCCGGTCAGTTTGAAAACCAGCGCGGCAATCGCGAAGGCGCTTACAAGGCTTTCGTGCAGTACATCGAGATGCCCAAGAACCCCGTTTATACCAAGGCTCAGGCCGACTCCATCTACAAGGCCGATGCCAATACTTATAACAAGATCGGATACTATGCCGCCATGTTGGCTTATGAGATGAAGGATTACGACGGCGTTCTCAAGACCGTAGACTTCGCCATTGCCGACCCCGTTGCCCGTAACGACGGTTACATGATGAAGCTCGCCTCTCACCTGGCCAAGAAAGATACCGCCAGCTGGGTGAAGACCTCGCGCGAGGCCGTGGCTGCCATCGACAACAATCCGGTGTACTGCAACAACCTCCTGTTCTATTACAATTCCAAGAAGCTGAACGACGAGGCCAAGGCCATGGCCGACGAGTTGGTGCAGAAGGCTCCCAACAACAAGATGGCGTATTACGCACGCGGTTGTGTCAGCATGAACACCTTTAAGAAGTATGCCGAGGCCCGTCAGGACTTTGACAAGGCTATCGAATTGGATGAAAACTTCGTGGAGGCTATCTACAACAAGGGCGTAAGCTTCGTGAACGAGTTGATTTCGCTCAACCTGAACACCGACACCAAGTCGAAGGATTATCAGAAAACCCTTGAAAAGGCCCGCGGCTACTACAGTCAGGCCAAGCCCCTGTTTGAAAAAGTGCAGATGCTCGTTCCCAATAAGAAGGAACTCTGGGCTGAGAACCTCAGAAGCATCTACTTCAATCTTGACATGAAAGAGAAGGCAAAGGAGATGGAAGACATCATTGCCAATAAGTAAAGAAATCGTATAATGGAATACGTGGCGCGTCGCTACCTTTAGTGAAAGGGGCGGCGCGCTTTTTTTCTGCTGCGCCAAGGTTTCGGCCGGCCGTTGGCCCGGTTCCCAAAAAAGAGGCAGGCCCTCGGAGGATGGTTACCTCCTTGGGCCTGCCCGATTTTAGGGTAGACGAGCGTCCGCGGCTTATTCGGCGGGCTCGATGGGCTCTTCGCC
>CALZOH010000080.1 GCA_945827465.1 uncultured Prevotellaceae bacterium | reverse complement strand
AACAAGGCTTTCGTTGCCCAGCTTGATGAAGTTTTCGACATGCCTCCTGTCTTCATTCCCGCAAATTATGGCGGCGTAATCCATGAGATGCGTGAAATGCAGATTGCAGGAATGGGCAACTACGCGCATGGCAACCAGCCCATTCAGCACATGATTTATCTCTATAACTATGCGGGCGAGCCTTGGAAAGCCCAGTACTGGACACATCAGACCATGAAGCGGCTCTACCATTCCGGTCCCGACGGATATTGCGGTGACGAAGACAATGGACAGACATCCGCATGGTATGTGTTCTCTGCGCTCGGTTTCTATCCTGTATGCCCGGCATCCGGTCAATATGTCCTTGGCTCACCTCTGTTCTCTAAGGCTACTGTATCGCTTGCCAACGGAAAGAAAATCGAGATTACGGCAAACGGTCCATCCGCTGAAAAGTGCTATGTCAAGTCGCTAAAGTTCAACGGCAAGAACTACAATCACAATTACTTCAATTATGCCGACCTTCTCAAAGGAGCCAGACTGAAGTATGAGATGTGTGATGCGCCTGTGAAGACACGTGGCATCCGTCCGGAAGACGTTCCCTATTCGATGACTAACGACCTCTGATAAAATCAGACAGCCTGGAGATTTCTATTCAAAAAAATCTCCAGGCTATTTATTTGGTGCTATCATGCGACAATAACGGTGCTAAATAACGACACTTTTGCAGATATTTTAAAAATAGATACTATTTTGTCATTGTTTGTTAACGCTTTTGCCTCGGTGTTAAATAATTTTGACCCGAGATTACTCAAAATCAAGAAACTAAATCGTTTTTATCCGACACTATGAATAGATTTAAAACCATCATCGCGACCCTGCTCCTATTCTCCAGCACTGCTTATGGAGATGCGGATACCAAGACCCTGTTCTTTATATCGAACAGTCATCTGGACACTCAGTGGAACTGGGATGTGAAGACCACCATCGACGAGTATGTGCGCAATACTATGGTAGACAATTTCCGCCTGTTCGAGAAGTATCCCGCCTTCATGCTTAATTTCGAAGGTGCTATCCGCTACAAATGGATGAAAGAGTACTACCCGGCTCAGTACGAGACGTTGAAGAAGTACATCGCGTCGGGGCAGTGGCATGTGTCGGGCTGCGGAGTGGATGCAAACGACGTGATGGTGTCGTCGGCTGAATCGATAATGCGTAACTGGCTTTACGGCAATACATTTTATATGCAGGAGTTCGGCGTACGTGGCGGTTATGACATCATGCTGCCGGATTGTTTCGGCTTCTCCTACGCGCTCCCCTCGCTTGCCAGTCATTGCGGAATGAAAGGATTCCACACTGCCAAATTAGGCTGGGGTAGCGCTCAGTACGACAGACTGCCTTCCTGGGGCATCTGGCAGGGCGTGGACGGAAGCCGTATCTATGCAATATATAAGCCACATGCCTACGATTCGCATGAGGATTATAACAAAGATAATTCGTATGAAAGCTGGGCAGAGAACGCTGCTCAGGATAATTATGATAAATATGGTCTGGCAGCCGAAATCCGTTATGTCGGACCACGAAGCGACCATGGTGGCGCTTTGGGAGATAAAGCCGACGACAGCGGAAACAATACGCCTTACTGGCTTAATTACAGTGTCAATTCAGACGGTCCGGTAAAAGTGGTGCTTGCCACGCCCGACCAGATATTCGACTATTTCGAGAACAACGACCATTCGCGTTTCCACGTTTACGACGGCGAATTGCCCTTGATTACGCATGGTGTAGGCGCATATACGTCGCAGTCCATGCTCAAGCGCTGGAACCGTCGCAATGAGCTGCTTGCCGACGCTGCCGAGAAGTCGTCGGTGACAGCCGAATGGCTCGGCGCCACTCCTTACCGGCGCGAGGCACTTCGCGAAGCGTGGACGAACAACCTCTGGCAGGCTCATCATGACGGAATCACCGGCACGTCCATCCCGAAAGCATACGTATATTCGATGAATGAGTATACATGCGCAAACAAGACTTTCGCCGATGTTTTCGAAAATGCCGTGGGCGCCACCGCCCGCAGCCTCGACACCCGGACGGAAGGCATGGCTGCCGTTGTGTACAATCCTCTTTCGTTCGAGCGCACTGACGTTGCCGAGGCGCGTGTGGCATGTTCCTCGCGCCCGGAGGGTGTGCGCGCTTTCGGACCGGACGGCAAGGAGGTACTCGCTCAGGTTGTCGGATACGACCACGGTGAGGCAACTGTGATTTTTGCCGCTACTGTGCCTTCGTTAGGCTATGCGGTCTATGACCTGCGTCTCGGTGAAACATGCACCCTGACCTCGGACCTGACAATTAATACGACCTCCAATACTATTTCCAACGGAAAATACCGTACGACTCTTGACGCCAAGGGCGACCCCATATTGTATGATACATCGAGTGCCCGACCCATAATGCTGGCGCCGGAGTGGCAGCTCCTTCGCGACGAATCCGGTTCATTTCCGGCATGGGAAATCACCTATGATGCTGTGAAAGGTACTCCTTATGACATCGTTGGAGACAATGTGGAGATAAGCGTGGCCGAGGACGGTCCGCTCCGCAAGGCGTTCCGCGTGAAACGTACGTCGAACGGCTCGACATTCGTCCACTATATACGCATGTCTGCAGTCAGCGATCGTATCGATGTTGTCAACGAAGTGGATTGGCAGACCCGCGAGACGCTCCTCAAGATGAGTTTCAGGCTCCGCAGCAAAGCCACCAAAGCCACATACGACATATCGCTCGGAACAATAGAGCGCGGATACGACACCTCTTCACATTACGAAATGCAGGGACACCAGTGGGCCGACCTATCGGCTGACTCCGGTCAGTACGGTGTGTCGATTCTGAATGACTGCAAGTATGGCTGGGATATGCCCGGCGAAAGCAATCTGCGTCTGACGCTCATTCATACGCCCCGCCCCGGCGGATACGCATATCAGGGGCTGCAAGATCTGGGCGCGAACGTATTTACAGTTTCGCTCTTCCCCCATAGCGGCAAGTGGAGCGAAGCCACACAGAAAGAAGCTTCCAAACTCAATCAGCCCTTTGCGGTATTCAGCGCACCGAAGTATGAAGGCGGTCTGGGCAAGGAATTCTCTTTCCTTCGTCTTGATTCAGACGCCGTGTCGGTGAAGGCGATGAAAAAATCCGAAACAGGCGATGAAATCATCGTACGTGTCTATGAGTGGAAAGGTGAAGACCACGACAACCTGACAATGACATTCCCTGCCGACATCATTTCGGCACGCCAGGTGAACGGCATTGAAGAGTCCTTGCCTGACGCACCTGCCGTAAACGTTTCAGGATCGAAGCTCACGTTCAGCATCAGGAAGTATCAGCCGCTTACGTTTGCACTGCGTCTCGCCGCAGCTCCGGCAGCCCTGGTGCCCGACGAGACAGTGAACCGCATCCTGCCTCTTGACTATAATGCCGACATAATGAGCGGCAACGGGCAGCGCGGTGATGCTACCGTAGCCTTCGGGACGGCATATCCTGCCGAACTGATTCCTGATGAACTGAATATTGACGGAATCACGTTCTCCATGGGCAGTCGCGCCGACGGAGTGAACAATGTGGTCCGTGCCATGGGTCAGAAGCTGACACTCGACCGCGAAGACGGTTGCGACAAGCTGTATATCCTCGCTGCTTCGGCTTCACGCGAGGGAAGCGACGCCATGTTCAAGGTCGGTGACAAAGAAGTACGTCTTACAGTACCGTATATGGGCGGATATGTCGGGCAGGCCGAGACACAGTTCAACAACGGTGCTCAATACCGTCGCGATGAAGTTGCCCTTACTGCCACGCACTCCCACAATATCGCTTCCAAAAGCGATGTTACCTATGACATGCTGTATATTTATAAGTATATGATAGCGCTGCCTGAAGATGCCGTCGAAATAGAGCTTCCGGACGACCCGAATCTGTGCATCTTTGCTGCCACAATGAGCGACAACAAGAACGATGACACCCGTGCCGCCATGGAGCTGCGCAACTACCACGACTATAAGGAGCTCGGCACTGCCGATAGCGAAGATTTCGGACATTTCCTCGTTCCCGACGGGATAGCAGTGTCGGGATACGTCAATGCTAACGAGGCAGGCAAGTTTGCTTCCGACGGTGACGCGTCTACCAAGTGGTGCTGCACATCTGCAAACAGCTGGATTGAATACCGCTTTAACAAGCCTGTTACCGTTCTGCGCTGGGGTCTCCTGAATGCCGGCTGCGAAGGTCTCGACATGATTACCCGCAGCTTCAAAGTGCAGTACTATGCCGACGGCCGCTGGAACGACATATTTACAAGCACTGATAATACCACCAACCGTCTCAGCGGTAGTGTCGAGGCGGTTGAGGCAAGCCGTTTCCGTCTCTTTGTCGCCATGGGCGAGCAAGGAGGCAATACGGCACGAATCTACGAATTCTCGCTTTACGGGCGTTACGCCGACGAGTCGGGCATAACCGACATCACGGCAGCTCCCGAATATGGAATAGAACTGAAGGGCAATACGCCCAACCCGTGTCACGGGAGCACCTCGGTGCTTTTCCGCGGACCGGATTACCTCCGCGGCGTAGTGATGCACGTCTACGACCTCACAGGCCGCCGTGTGATGACCTCGCGTCTTGAACACAGTGTCGACGCCGCCGGCTATCGCCGGGCTGATGTCGAGTTATCTCTGATCCCCGGCTGCTATATCTATCGTCTGGAAGGCGTATGCGAGGGCCGGACGGTGGTATCGGATGCAGCAAGACTCATTTGTAAATAAAACTTTTTATTATAAACATTTTTAAATTAACCTATTCATTAACATTAATTGTCATGAACAAACAATTACTATTTAAGGTAGCGGTGGTTATGGCAGCGATGCTGTCTTCCTACGGCGTATTTGCGCAGACGCAGATTACCAATGAGGCAGAACTTCGCTCAATGGCTACCAACCCGGCTGGCGAGTATGTGCTTGCCAATGATATCGTCCTTACAGGCGAATGGACTCCAGTGGGCACCGAAGCAGCGCCCTTCACAGGTAAATTCGACGGCGCAGGTCATGCTGTCAAGGGTCTCGTCGTAAATCAGGATGCCGGTTTCCTCGGTCTTTTCGGATGCGTGTCAGGCGCCTCCATCAGCAATGTCCGTATCGAGCAGGCTGACGTACGCGGTAAAGACCATGTCGGTATCGCAGTAGGCCGTCTGTGCAACGGCAGTAAGGTAGAACGTGTGATGACATCCGGCTATGTCACCGGCTTCGACCACATCGGCGGTATCGCAGGTGATATCGGCGAAGGAACAGACAATGTCATCACCAACTGCTATTCCGTAGCCAACGTCTTCAGTACCGATTACCAGGCCGGCGGTATCGTAGGCTGGTCGAAAGGTGACAATACGGTAAAGAACAACTTTTTTGCCGGCAAGGTACGTGTGAATGGATGGGGCGGCACAGCCGCTATCGTCGGTTTAGTCGAAGATGGCACAACCACCATCACCGGCAACGTCGCAGCTCCTATCTACATTATGGGCAAGACCGATGGCGAGGAAGACCACGACTGGGGACACCGCTGGTCTTACGGCGCTGTCGGCGGTATCCTGAATGAAAATTCAATCGCAGCCGCTACCGACAACCTTGTATCGGACAAGACAAAGGTAATCAATGAAGACTCCGGTGAAGAGAAGGATCTGAGCGGATTGAACAGCTCCTACCACGGTATCATCACTTCGGATGCCACCCTCAAGACTCCCCAACCTTATACAACTCTCGGATGGGATGCTGCGGTGTGGAGCACTGCCAACGGCCGCTATCCCGTGCTGTCCTCCATGACAGTTCCGTTCGACGGCGACTATGTGCGCATCAACGATATCCCTGACGAAATCTACGTGGGTAACACTATCGATTTAGCTCCTGTGAGCAGCGTGGACCTTCCCGTCACTATCACCTCAAGCAATACATCCGTAGCTACCGTCAGCGGAACTAAGGTGGAATTTGTTGGTGCCGGCACAGCGACTATCACTGTATCGACTACAGGCGACTCCTATATCAACGGCTACACCAAGAGTTATGAGGTTTCTGTAGCGGATATGGACAATAAAATCGCTACAGCCGCCGATTTCGACAAGATCCGCAAGAACCCGCAGGGCGACTTCGTGCTCGTAGCCGACATCGACTTTGCAGGCGTTGACTTCCGCCCGATTCCGAACTTCTCCGGCTCTATCGACGGTCAAAACCACTGGGTCAAAAACCTGACTTACATCAATAATGATGCCAACAAGATTGGCCTCATCGGTGTTTTCTCAGGTTCTTTCATCAAGAACATCGGTTTCATGAACATCTACTTGTCGGGAAATGCCGACGTTGCAATCATCGGTAAGACCGAAGGTCCGGCTGTGATTGAGCAAGTCGTAGTGAGCGAATCCTATATCGAAGGTCGCGACCACGTTGCTTCGTTCGTAGGCAACATCGACGGCAATGCTACAGTCAAGGACTGTCTCTCGAACGCCCGTATCCAGACACGTGAGTACCAGGCCGGCGGTATCGGCGGTGTAATCAACCACGGTACTGTTGAGAACTGCCTCTTCTGCGGTACAATCAATTCCTACAGAGCGACCAACATCGGCGGTATCGTCTCGCTCCTCGACAGCGACAGAAACCCCTCGACTATCCGTAACTGTCTCGCCGCAGCCGTGGTAGAGAATCCTGCAGATAATGATAAGTGCATGATCAACCGTGCAAACCGTAACATGACCCTTGAGAACAACTACGTGACAGAATACACCGTCCGCAACGGTGCACCTATCCAGGCAGGCGAAGCCAACGACGAACGCGGTGCTCTCGCACAAAAGACTCAGGTACGCAGCAAGGACTGGTATACAAGCACTCTCGGATGGGATTTCGATAATGTATGGAAATTCCTCCCCAATGCAGAAGGCAAGATGCTGCCCGTACTCGCATGGATGAGTACTCCGCTTGCAACTTCGTTCTTCAACATGCCTTCAGAAGACGGCTATGCCCTCAACTACGCATTCGGCACAGAAAAAAGGGAATACAGCTCGATTTTCGGTTCATGGGGTCAGGACGTTGTCGTTGAACAGCTCTCAGGTACCGATTACGCAAATATCGAACCCAGCGAAAACGCCATATATGCAGGCGATATGAACGGTATGTATGCCGGCGCCGGTACTGCTACCTTCAAGGTGACTTTGGATCCTTCGATTGCTTCCAACTTCACTGTTACCGGACGCGACAGATTCGACGTGAATGTCGCCAAGGCCGGAGTCGCTATTGAAATCGGCACAGTAGAGGATTTCCTCAAAATCCGCAGCAATCCCGGTCTCGACTATATCCTCACAGCAGATATCGACCTTTCTGGTGAGACCGACTTCACAGGCTTCTGCAACGACGGTGTGACCTTCTCCGGCAGCATCGACGGTAATGGTCATGCAGTGCATGGCTTCAATATCGACTTCTCGAGCAAATCTGACTCCGACCACGGACTCTTCGGCAAGACTTCCGGCGCTACATTCAAGAACATAGCATTCTACGACTTCGTGATCGACTGCGGTCAGGCTGTCGACCATGTCGGTCTTATCGGCGGCGGCAGCGCTACCTTTGAGAATGTTGCAATCGTCGGCACTGTTATCGGCGATGACCACGTAGGTCTCGTAGCCGGCGACAGCGACGGCATCAAGATGACTAACTGCTATGCCAAGGGTACTGTTAACGGTCGTTCGCAGGTAGGCGGCTTCTTCGGCTGCACCCTCGAAAACGGCGCAACCCTCGAAAACTGCTTCACCAACGTGAACTCTACGGCGACAGAGCGCGGATGGGTCGGCGGCTTCATCGGCCTCATCGACAAGCCCAACAGCATTGTCACCATCAAAAACTGCGTATCGGTAGGCAACCAGTCGTCGATAGGCAGAGACAAATACACCAACAGCTTCATCGGCGGTAACAACGCTGGCGACGGCCCTAACGCAATCGTCAACTTCACCGGCAACCTCTACAGCCTCGAAGCCATCAACGACGCAAATACCGCATGGCCGGTCAAGAATGAGACAGCTGATGGCGGCGATGTGCAACCTGCCACAGGCAAACACAACACAGAACTGTGCACTCAGGCTCCCTACGCCGACATCACATGGAATTTCGACGAAGTATGGGCAATGGGCGCAGGCGAGTACAAGTATCCTGTCCTCAAGGGTGTGAACGTACCTGATGAAATCCTCGCAGCCGAGCAGACCGGTATCGACGAAGTTGAAACCGACAGTGAAGTGAGTGTAACAGCAGCCGGCGGCATTGTGACCGTATGCGGTCTTGGCTCACAGTCGGCAGTGAATGTATATACGGCAGCTGGCGTCATGGTGAACGCAATCAGCACCACCGCATCCGAAGCTTCTATCGAAGTACCCGCAGCCGGTCTCTACATCATAACCGTTGTAACTGACGGCAAAGCAAATGCCTTTAAAGTACTCTGTAAATAATTCATAAGTCTTGTTTACGGCAGACCGGAGTCGTTCCGGCTTCGGTCTGCCTTCCTTCTCTCTCTCTTTCTGAAACATGAAAATCTTATTTCATTTCTTTAGATGACAAAATCTAATTGTTTAACAAATTTATCAACCATCATTATCAATGTTAAAGCTTAACGGAAAAAGATTGCGAGAGTTGGCTCTTCTGCTGACAATGCTCGTTTCAATCCCGGGTTTTGCAGAGACGATACGTGTTACCGGTTCTGTGACCGACGTCGAAGGTGAACCTCTGATTGGCGCATCCGTAGTGGATAAGAACAAGCCCGGCAACGGTGTGGTTACCGATATCGACGGACGGTATGCAATATCTATCGAAAAGGGAAGTACGCTTCAAGTGAGCTATATAGGCTTCCAGACAGAAGTAATAAAAGTAACAACGACACGAAAGGATTTTGTGCTGAAAGAAAAAACCAGCGGCCTGGATGAAGTGGTTGTGACCGGTTTTGCCAAGCAGAAGAAGATTTCTGTAATCGGATCGCAGGCCACTCTCAAGATGGAGGAAGTAAAGATGCCGGTTGCAAACATGACTACGGTGCTTGCCGGTCGTGTGGCAGGTGTCGTTTCGGTGCAGCGTACCGGTCTTCCCGGTCAGGACGACGCCGACATCTGGGTCCGCGGTCTTTCTACACTTACCAACCGTAACGAAGGACCTCTCGTGCTCGTCGACGGTATCGAGCGCTCATGGAGCCAGCTTGATCCTTCCGATATCGAGACCATCACCGTACTCAAGGATGCCGCAGCCACGGCAGTCTACGGTGTCCGCGGCGGTAACGGTGTCATCATCATCACCACCAAGCCCGGCGAGATAGGCACTCCGAAATTCTCATTCGATATCTATCAGGGTATCACCTCATTTACGAAAGTACCTGAACTTGTAGACGGTATCACATATATGGAAGCCGCAAACGAAGCTTACAGGAACACGCGCGGCAACGACTTCTACAAGCCTCAATATATAACGAACACCAAGATTGCCAACGGGCTGCCCCTTAAGGCTGAAGAAATGGAATATGCCGCAAGCGTGGCAGGGCAGCGCAGCATCAACCCCTACCTTTATCCTAACGTCGACTGGATGAGGGCACTCTATCACAAGCATGGCTATAACGGACGCTATAACGTTAATATCCGTGGCGGCGCTCCCAACGCACAGTACTACGTTTCTCTGTCATATTACAACGAGAAAGGTATGACAAAGACTGATCCCCGACAGGACTATTCGTCTGAAATCACCTATGACCGCTACAACTTCCTGAGCAATATCAACCTCAAGGCTACCCGAACCACGAAACTTGACGTCGGTGTCAGCGGCTGGATTACCTCGGGCAATTACCCCGCGCAGAGCCTGGATGTGATTTTCGGCAAAGCCATGCAGACCAACCCCGTAATATATCCTATCCAGTATCCTAACGGCGAGAACCCCGGTCTGTCGCAGCACAACCGCGAGCTCGACTCTCCATGGGTTACTCTTACCCGCCGCGGCTATAAGAGGACTACAAAGACCCAGATAAACACTAACCTCAAGCTTTCGCAGGATCTCGGTTTCTGGGAATGGAGCAAAGGTCTTGATTTCCGCGCACTTGTTTCGTTCGACGTAAAGGCGAACCAAAACCTTATCTATAATGTCGACGAAAGCACATGGTCGCCTTCCGGCCGCAAGAACTCGGAGACCGGCGCATGGACCGACGATGAATATCTCTACGACGCCAACGGCAACCTTCTGCTGAGCGAACAGTACAAGGGCAACAAGACCATGAGCGTCAAAGCCGAGAAGTGGGTGTACCGCACATTCTACTTCGAAGCTGCCCTCAATTATTCACGTAATTTCAACGAGAAACACAATGTAGGCGCCCTTGCCGTGTTCAACATGCGCAACTATATCGACGCCAACGATGAATCGCTCTTCAAGACACTGCCGTACAAGCAGCAGAGCCTTGCCTTGCGTCTTACCTATGACTTCGACCGCCGTTACTTCCTGGAATTCAACGGTGGCTATACCGGTTCGGAAAACTTCCTTCCCGGTCACCGCTTCGGCTTTTTCCCTGCAATCGCTGTCGGCTATGTTCCGTCCAACGAATCATGGTGGGAACCCCTTAGCGGCGTGCTTCCATATATGAAAATACGTTACTCCAACGGTGTCGTGGGCAACAGCTCTTCCGGCGACCGCTTCTCATACTTCGCCAAACTTGAAGCCAATGGCGGCGGATTCACTAACTACTGGACCAAAAACGGCGCTTCGGGCAGCTGGCACTACTCAGCATACGGCTATGAACCCCAGTGGTCGCGCGTGCACAAGCAGGACCTCGGCATCGAACTCAACTTCTTCCGCCGTTCCGAACTTTCTATTGTTATCGACCTCTTCAAGGAACGTCGCGACCGCATCTTCGTGGAACGCAAGAACCTTCCTTTGCTGAACGGTCTTGAGGCAAACCCCTACGCAAACGTGGGTGTGGTTGAAAACAAAGGCTTCGAAGCATCTTTCGACTATAGCAAGCAGTTCGGTAAAGACTGGATGGTATCGCTCCGAGGCAACATTGCATATAACAAGGATAAGGTGATCGAGAATGCTGAGCCAGCCCCGACTTATCCCTGGCTCGACCGCAAGGGACACAACGTACTTGCACAATGGGGCTGGGTTGCCGAAGGTCTCTACACCAGCAATGAGCAGATCAAGGAACGCAATATAACCCAGTTCGGCGAGACATATCCCGGCCAGCTCGTCAAGCCCGGCGACATCATGTACAAGGACCTTAACGGCGACGGTCATATCGACGACTACGACCAGACGTGCATCAGCCGCGGCGACCTTCCGCAGATCTACTACGGCTTCGGCGGCGACTTCCGCTATAAGAATTTAGGTCTCGGTATCCTCTTCCAGGGTACAGCAAAGGCAGACCGTATTCTCAGCGGCAACGGTATCATCCCCTTCCAGAGCTCAAGCGGCGGCGGTACGCTCTACTCCAATATCTCCGACCGCTGGGATCCGGAGAATCCAGAGAATACAAACGTATTCTATCCGCGCCTGGCATGGGGCGGTTCTGACCCGTCGAACGAAAACAACTACCGTACGAGCACATGGTGGAAGCGCGACATGAGCTTCCTGCGTCTGAAGCAGTTCACCATCTCGTTCTATTTCCCGAAAGCATGGCAAAAGTCACTCTTCAAGGGCGGACGTTTCTACATGATGGGCGAAAATGTATTTACGTGGAGCAAGTTCAATCTGTGGGATCCTGAGCTGAACACCAGCAACGGTATTTCCTACCCGAACGTCCGTACTTTCTCCGTAGGCGTTAACTTTAACATTTGATAATCAAAATGAAAATGAACAAAAGAATAATAGGTCTTACTTTGGCTGCGGCAGCCCTGACGGGGTCGTTAACCTCGTGCGACAGCTACTTCGACGATGTGCCTAACAACGCGGTATCGATAGACGATATATTCGAAAACCGAGGCATGACCCTGGGCTGGCTTACAAACATATATTCAATCACTCCTGACTGGACAAATCGTATGGCCGGCGGTACGGCGATGTACTGGAACGGCGCCACCATAGAAGGCTACCTCCCATGGGACTGGGTGGAGACCCATGACATCATCAACGGTACAATGTCCTCTTCTACCAAACACGTCAACCGCATTTGGGCGAACCTCTACAAGGGCATTCAGAACTGCAACATCTACCTCGCCCGTGTCGACGGCTGCGAGCCTCTCCTGCCGGAAGAAAAGGCAGCCACCAAGGCTGAAGTGCGCGCCCTCCGCGCATACTTCTACCTCCAGCTGGTAAAGCAATACGGTCCTGTGCCTCTCTTCGGAGACAAAGAGGCAAACTTCGACGATGACCTAAACGACTCTCAGCTGCCGCGCAACACCGTCGACGAATGTTTCGACTATATCATCAGTGAATTCAAGGCGGCTCTCGAAAGCGGCGACCTTCTTTCGAGCTTCGATGACCAGGGCGCTTACGAATCTCAGCACATGGGCAATTTCACCAGTGAGGCGGTGCGGGGTTTCCTCGCCGATGCCTATCTCTTCCGTGCATCCTATGTGTTCAACGGCGACCCCTACTACAAGGATCTCGCCAATCCCGACGGCACCAAGCTTTTCCCGCAGGAGCGCGACGAGAGCAAATGGCGCGACGCCAAGCAGGCTGCCCTCGACATAATCAAATCCGGCAAGTACAGACTGGTGCTCCGCGACATGTACGACCATCAGGTGACTAACCTTTCCGAAGCATGTCCTTACAAGTCGACATTCTTTGCCTCAATGGCAACATCGACCAACGAGGAACTCATCTACGGACGCCCCAACTCGGCCAACGACTGCTACGTGCTCGTGCCTCGCTTCGAGAACTGTCCTTCGAGCGCTCCCCGTGGTTCGGGCGGTCTGTCGGTTC
>CALZOH010000079.1 GCA_945827465.1 uncultured Prevotellaceae bacterium | reverse complement strand
AAAGCGTCAAGGTGCCCAAGAAGGCCCTTCAGCAGGCGCGCGCCCAGAATGACGCTATCTATACCCGCCTGGTCAGCCTGCTCGAAGGCTACAGCGCTACGGCCGACGATCCCAAGGTCTTCGACACCATCATCGACCAGTGGAACGGGCTCATTGCGTCGTATCGCACCATTATCAAACGCCACGCCACCCTTCGCGCCAAAGCCAAGGAGGCCGAAGAGGCAAGCGAGGACTGACGCCGTGGCCTCAAAAAAGGGACGCTCTTCTCACGAAGAACGTCCCCCAACATTTATGAAAAAACAATGTTTTGCTATTCGCTATTCTACTTCAGGAGCTTCAACCGGGTCAGAGTCGATTTCAATCTCCTCCTTACTACCCACAATGATATTGCGGAAGTCTGACAAACCGGTTCCGGCAGGAATCAGGTGACCGCAGATCACGTTCTCCTTCATTCCCTCCAAGTAATCTACACGACCGCGGATGGCTGCTTCGTTGAGCACCTTGGTAGTCTCCTGGAAGGAGGCCGCCGACATGAAGCTCGAAGTCTGCAAAGCGGCACGCGTGATACCCTGAAGGATCTGGTTGGAGGTTGCAGGCACTGCGTCGCGCACCTGAACGGGGCGCAAGTCACGGCGCTTGAGCGAAGAGTTTTCGTCGCGCAACTTGTGAGCGGTAACAATCATGCCGACTTTCATATAATCGCTGTCGCCGGCATCGGTCACTACCTTCTTGCCCCAAATGCGGTCGTTCTCCTCGGCAAAGTCGATCTTATCGACAATCTCTTCCTCCAAGAAGTTGGTATCGCCCGGATCGACAATGCGAACCTTGCGCATCATCTGACGCACGATGACCTCGAAGTGCTTGTCATTGATCTTCACACCCTGCAAGCGGTAAACGTCCTGTATCTCGTTAACAATATATTCCTGAACGGCGGTGGGACCCTTGATGGCCAAGATGTCGGCCGGAGTGATGGAACCGTCGGAAAGCGGGGTTCCGGCACGCACGAAGTCGTTCTCCTGTACCAGAATCTGCGACGACAGGGGCACCAGGTATTTGCGAATGTCGCCTACCTTGGAGATCACCTCGATTTCGCGGTTACCGCGCTTGATGTTACCCATCTTGATTTCACCGTCAATCTCAGATACGATGGAGGGATTCGACGGGTTGCGGGCCTCGAAGAGCTCGGTAACTCGGGGAAGACCTCCGGTGATGTCGCCGGCCTTACCGACGGCACGAGGAATCTTCACGATGACGTCACCGGCCTTGAGCTGCTGGTTGTCGGTAACGGTAATGTGACCGCCGATGGGGAAGTTATATGTACGCAACGTATTGTTCTTCTCGTCAACGATGTGAACCATGGGCAGCTTAGAGCGTTCCTTTGATTCCATCACGATGACTTCACGCAGACCGGTAGCCTCGTCTTGCTCCACGCGGCAGGTAACACCTTCCTTCACGTTCTCGAACTTGGCCGTACCGGCAAATTCGGTAACGATAACGGCATTGAAGGGGTCCCACTTGGCAATGATACTTCCGGGCTCAACAATGTCGCCGTCGGCCACGAAGAGCTGAGAACCGTAAGGCACATTCTGAGTGGAGAGCGTAATGCCCGTATTCTCGTCGACCTGGCGCACTTCGGCCAAACGGCCTACTACAACCTGACCGGGAGTACCGTCGTTGTTCACCACCTCAACGGTGCGGAGCTCGTCAAATTCTACGCGAGCCTTATGGCGAGCCGTAATGGTAGCATTGGCCTCGGCATTACCGGCCACACCACCGGCGTGGAACGTACGCAGTGTAAGCTGAGTACCCGGCTCACCGATAGACTGAGCAGCGATAACGCCCACGGCCTCGCCCTTCTGAACCATCTTGCTGGTGGCCAGGTTGCGGCCGTAACACTTCATGCAGACGCCGTGACGGCTCTCGCAAGTGAGCACGGAACGAATCTCGACCGTCTCGATGGGCGAAGCCTCGATTTCGGCCACTACCGACTCGGTGATTTCTTCACCGGCTGCCACGATGAGCTTACCGGTAGAAGGATTAACAATATCGTGAACCGACACACGGCCGAGAATACGCTCGCCCAAAGAGTTGATGACTTCCTCGCCATCCTTCAGAGCGGAGCACTCCAAACCGCGGAGCGTACCGCAGTCTTCCTCGGTAATGATCACGTCGTGAGCCACGTCGACAAGACGACGGGTCAGGTATCCGGCGTCGGCCGTCTTCAAAGCGGTATCGGCAAGACCCTTGCGGGCACCGTGGGTGGAGATGAAGTACTCCAACACCGACATACCTTCCTTGAAGTTTGAAAGAATAGGATTCTCGATAATCTGCGCGCCTTCGGCACCGGCCTTCTGCGGCTTGGCCATCAAACCACGCATACCGGCCAACTGGGCAATCTGGTCGGCCGAACCACGGGCACCGGAGTCAAGCATCATGAACACAGAGTTGAAACCCTGGTCGGCTTCGGTCATCTGCTTCATCAAAGTACGCTTCAATTTGGCGTTGACGTGAGTCCAGGTATCGATGACCTGATTATAACGCTCGTTGTCGGTAATGAATCCCATATTATAGTTGGCCATAATCTGGTCAATCTCGTCATTTCCTTCCTGTACAATCTCGGCCTTCTCCTTCGGGATGATGATATCGTCCAAGTTGAACGACAGACCACCGAGGTAAGCCATCTTGTAACCCAAGTTCTTGATACCGTCGAGGAACTTGCAGGCGCGAGCCATACCGACAGCCTTGATTACCTTGGCGATGATGTCGCGCAGAGACTTCTTGGAAATAACTTCGTTGATGTAACCTACCTCGACCGGAATAATCTCGTTGACGATGATGCGGCCGACGGAGGTTTCAACCAAACGCTTCTCGACGATGCCCTCGTCGTTGAGGTCGTCTACAATCACCTTGACAATGGCATGCACATCGACACGCTTCTCATTGTAGGCGATGATAGCCTCTTCGGGACCGTAGAAAATCAAGCCCTCACCCTTGGCACCGGGACGCAACTTGGTGATGTAGTACAAACCGAGCACCATATCCTGCGAAGGCACCGTGATAGGAGCACCGTTGGCAGGGTTGAGGATGTTGTGGCTCTGCAGCATCAAAGTCTGCGCCTCCAAGATGGCATCGTTGCTCAACGGCAAGTGAACAGCCATCTGGTCGCCGTCGAAGTCGGCATTGAACGCGGTACAAGCCAGCGGGTGCAACTGAATGGCCATACCCTCGATCATCTTGGGCTGGAAGGCCTGGATACCCAAACGGTGAAGTGTCGGAGCACGGTTGAGCAATACGGGGTGACCGCGCATTACATACTCGAGGATGTCCCAAATCACGGGGTCCTTGCGGTCAATGATGCGCTTGGCGCTCTTCACGGTCTTCACGATGCCGCGCTCAATCAGACGACGGATGATGAAGGGCTTATACAGCTCGGCTGCCATCAACTTGGGCAGACCGCACTCACCCATATTCAACTCAGGACCTACCACGATAACGGAACGGGCTGAGTAGTCAACACGCTTACCCAAAAGGTTCTGACGGAAGCGTCCCTGCTTACCCTTGAGCGAGTCGGACAAAGACTTCAACGGACGGTTGGAGTCGGAGCGAACAGAAGCACTCTTGCGAGAGTTGTCTAACAAACTGTCGACAGCCTCCTGCAACATACGCTTCTCGTTACGCAGAATCACTTCGGGAGCCTTGATTTCGAGCAAACGCTTCAAACGGTTGTTGCGAATCAACACGCGTCTGTAAAGGTCGTTCAAGTCGGAGGTGGCAAAACGACCGCCATCCAACGGAACCAACGGACGCAAGTCGGCCGGCGTTACGGGGAGCACCTTGAGAATCATCCACTCGGGACGGTTCTTTCCACGGCTGGAACGGAAGGCTTCAACCACCTGCAGGCGCTTCAAAGCCTCTGAACGGCGCTGCTGAGAAGAGTCACGGTTGGCACGGTCGCGCAATTCATACGACAGCGCGTCCAAGTCGAGATTGCACAGCAAGTCATAAACGGCTTCTGCACCCATCTTGGCAACAAACTTCTCGGGATCGTTGTCCTCCAGATACTGATTTTCCTTGGGCAGTTGCTCCGTCAAGGTAATGTATTCGTCTTCAGTGAGCAGGTCGTACTTCTGGATTTCTCTTCCATCCAGTACTTCCTTACCGGCAAAGCAACCCGGCTGAATGACTACATAACGCTCATAATAGATAATGGCGTCGAGTTTCTTGGTAGGAAGGCCTAATAAATAGCCAATCTTGTTGGGCAAAGTACGGAAATACCAGATGTGGGCAACAGGCACCACCAACTGAATGTGGCCGCAACGCTCGCGACGCACCTTCTTTTCCGTGACCAAAACACCGCAACGGTCGCACACAATGCCTCTGTAACGGATGCGCTTGTACTTACCGCAATAGCACTCGTAATCCTTGGTAGGACCGAAGATGCGCTCGCAGAAAAGGCCATCACGCTCCGGCTTATAGGTGCGGTAGTTAATCGTTTCGGGTTTCAACACTTCGCCATACGAATTCTCCAGGATTTCTTCGGGGGAAGCCAATCCGATTCTGATCTTCGTAAACGAACTCTTTATCTTTGATTCTTTCTTAAAAGGCATGATTATATATATTATTGTAGTAAAGAGTTTCTATTAATCCAAAGTAACACTTAAACCTAAGCCGCGAAGCTCGTGCAAGAGGACGTTGAGTGATTCGGGAATGCCCGGAGCAGGAAGCGGATCGCCCTTCACAATGGCTTCATAAGCCTTGGCACGACCTACCACGTCGTCGGACTTGATGGTCAACATCTCCTGAAGCACGTGAGAAGCACCGAAGGCCTCGATGGCCCAAACCTCCATTTCTCCGAATCGCTGACCTCCGAACTGTGCTTTACCGCCCAAAGGCTGCTGAGTAATCAAAGAGTACGGACCGATGGAACGGGCGTGCATCTTGTCTTCAACCATGTGGCCTAACTTCAGCATGTAGGTAACACCCACCGTAGCTTTCTGGTCGAAAGGCTCACCGGTTTCGCCGTCATACAACTGGGTAGATCCCAGATGAGGCAGACCGGCCTTCTCTGTCCACACCTCCAAGTCTTTCAGCGTGGCACCATCGAAGATAGGTGTAGCGAACTTCAAGCCCAACTTCTTACCGGAGTAGCCCAATACGGCCTCGAAGATCTGACCCAGGTTCATACGCGAAGGCACACCAAGCGGGTTCAATACGATGTCGACGGGAGTACCATCCTCGAGGAACGGCATGTCTTCCTGACGAACAATCTTGGAAACAATACCCTTGTTACCATGACGTCCTGCCATCTTGTCGCCCACCTGAATCTTGCGCTTCTTGGCCACATAAACCTTAGCCATCTGAATCACGCCCGAAGGAAGTTCATCACCAATGGTAATGGCAAAGTTCTGACGCTTGAGTTCTGCATCGTAGATATTGTATTTCTTGAGGTAATTCAAGATGACACGCTGAATCAAGTCGTTGGTATGAGCGTCGTCGGTCCAGTTGCTCAACTGTACGGAAGAGTAATCGATGCTTTCCAATACCTGATGTGAGAATTTCACACCCTTGGCAATCGTTACCTCGCCCAAGTTGTTCTTAATATCCTGCGATACCTTGCCCTTGGTAAGGATCTGCAATTTCTTAATCATCCAAGCCTTCAGCTCGGCTACCTTGGCGTCGAACTCTTCCTGTACTTTCTGAAGTTCAATCTTGTCGGCTGCACGGCTGCTTCTGGTCTTGATGGCTTTCTTGAACAAGCACTTGTCAACCACAACACCCGAAAGCGAAGGAGTTGCCTTCAAAGAAGCGTCCTTCACATCACCGGCGCGGTCACCAAAGATGGCGCGCAAGAGCTTCTCTTCAGGAGAAGGATCGCTTTCGCCCTTAGGCGTAATCTTACCGATCAAGATGTCACCCGGTTCAACTCTGACACCGATGCCAACGATACCGTTTTCGTCCAAGTTCTTGGTAGCTTCTTCGCTCACGTTGGGAATATCGCTGGTCAATTCCTCAACACCACGCTTGGTTTCGCGTACGGCCAAAGAGAATTCGTCCACATGAACAGAGGTAAGGATATCCTCGCGAACCATTCGCTCATTCAGTACGATAGCATCCTCATAGTTATATCCCTTCCAAGGCATGTAGGCCACCAACAAGTTACGGCCCAAAGCCAACTCGCCGTCGGCAGTTGCATAACCTTCGGTCAAGATATCGTTGGCCTTCACGCGCTGTCCTCTTTCACAAATGGGGCGCAAGTCAATCGTCATACTCTGGTTGGTACGACGGAACTTCGGCAGAGCGTATTCCTTCACAGCGCTATCGAAGCTGACAAACTCTTCATCTTCGGTACGGTCGTAACGGATAACGATCTTCGACGCATCTACATATTCTATAACACCGTCACCCTCGGCAACAATCATCGTACGAGAATCCTCGCACACTTGCCTTTCGATACCGGTTCCGACGATGGGCACTTCACAAGTAATCAAAGGTACTGCCTGACGCATCATGTTCGATCCCATCAACGCACGGTGAGCATCATCATGCTCCAAGAAAGGAATCAAAGCTGCAGCGATAGAAGCAATCTGCTGAGGAGCAACGTCCATCAACTCTACTTCACCCGGAGCCACAACAGGATATTCTGCATCCTGACGGCACTTAACCTTCGTTCTGATAAACGTACCGTCGTCATTCAACGGGGCATTACCCTGAGCGATAATCTTGTTGGTTTCTTCCTCAGCAGTCAGGTAAACAACCTTGTCGTTATTCAGTTCCACTTTGGCGTTGCTGACAGTACGATAAGGAGTCTCAATAAAGCCCAGATCGTTAATCTTAGCATAAACACAAAGAGAAGAAATCAAACCGATGTTCGGTCCTTCAGGTGACTCAATCGGACAAAGACGTCCGTAATGAGTATAGTGCACGTCACGCACCTCAAATCCGGCACGCTCACGCGTCAAACCACCGGGACCCAATGCCGAAAGACGACGTTTGTGAGTAACTTCGGCCAACGGATTGGTTTGATCCATAAACTGCGACAACGGGTTGGCACCGAAGAAAGAGTTAATCACCGACGATACGGTCTTGGCATTGATCAATTCAGTCGGCGAGAACACTTCGTTATCGCGTACGTTCATACGTTCACGAATGGTGCGACTCATTCTTACCAAACCAATCGAGAACTGATTGGCGAGCTGCTCACCCACGTTACGAACGCGACGGTTGCTCAAATGGTCAATATCATCCACCTGAGCCTTAGAATTAACCAACTGAATCAAATACTTTATAATCTCAACAATGTCTTCCTTCGTCAACACGCGGATATCCATCGACGTAGACAATCCCAATTTGCGGTTGATGCGGTAACGACCTACATCACCCAAATCATAACGACGTTCAGAGAAGAACAAATTGTTGATTACTTCACGTGCACTGGCATCATCAGCAGGATCGGCATTGCGCAGTTGACGATAAATGTACGTAACAGCATCTTTTTCTGAATTACAGGGATCTTTTTGCAAGGTATTGAAAATAATTGAGTAGTCAATACCTCCTCCATCTTCACGATGGAGCAATATCTTCTTTTCTCCGCAATCAAGTATCTTTTGAATGTTATCATCATCCAAAACCTCTTCTCGCTCAATGATGATTTCATTACGGTCAAGCGAAACAACTTCACCCGTATCTTCATCTACATAATCTTCAATCCACGTTTTCAAAACGCGTGCAGCCAACTTACGGCCTACCAATTTCTTGAGGTTAGCCTTTGAAACCTTAACCTCCTCCGCCAAATCGAACAATTCGAGAATATCCTTATCAGCCTCAAATCCGATGGCACGCAACAAAGTGGTAACAGGCAACTTCTTCTTACGATCAATGTAAGCATACATCACATTGTTGATATCCGTAGCAAACTCAATCCAAGATCCCTTAAAAGGAATGATTCGCGCAGAATACAACTGAGTTCCGTTAGCATGAATACTGGAACCGAAGAAAACACCGGGAGAACGATGGAGCTGCGAAACAACGACACGCTCAGCACCATTGATAATAAAGGTTCCATTACCGGTCATATAGGGAATCGGACCCAAGAATACATCTTGAATCTGAGTATCGAAATCTTCATGATCCGGGTCGGTACAATAAAGTTTCAACTTAGCTTTAAGGGGCACACTGTAAGTAAGTCCCTTAACGAGACATTCCTCAATGGTATAGCGGGGAGGATCAATATAATAATCCAAAAACTCCAACACGAAATTATTACGTGTGTCCGTAATCGGGAAGTTCTCGCTAAATACTTTATATAATCCGTCGTTTTTACGTTTTTCAGGCGGAGTATCTAACTGAAAAAAATCACGAAAGGATTTCAACTGAACATCTAAGAAGTCCGGATAGGGCATCGGATTCTTGATAGATGCGAAGTTTATTCTCTGGCTGTTTTCCTGTGAAGACATTTGATATGATTGTTGTACTATTTATAAAAATAAAAAGGTTAAGAACCCCCTACCAGAGGATTCTTAACCGATAAGATTTATAAAGTTATATTACTTTATTTCTACTTCTGCACCAGCAGCTTCGATAGCCTTCTTCAAAGCCTCAGCATCATCCTTAGATACGCCTTCCTTCAAAGTCTTGGGTGCACCGTCAACGAGATCCTTAGCTTCCTTCAAGCCGAGACCACAAGCTTCCTTAACAGCCTTTACAACCTGAAGCTTAGCAGCACCTGCGCTCTTCAAAACTACATCGAAAGAAGTCTTCTCCTCAGCAGCTTCTGCGGGACCAGCAGCGGGACCAGCAGCAACAGCAACAGCTGCAGCAGCAGGCTCAATGCCATACTCTTCTTTCAAAACTGTACACAACTCATTGACTTCTTTTACAGTCAAATTGACTAATTCTTCAGCAATAGCTTTAATGTCTGCCATTTTATTCTAATTTTTAATTGTTATTTACTTTGTGATTATTCGGGACGTTCGCCCAGAGTTTTTAAAATACCGTGAATGTTATTACCCGCACTTTGCAAAGAGGATACCACATTCTTGATAGGAGATTGAAGTAAAGCGACAATGTCGGCAATAACTTCTTCCTTGCTCTTAACAGCAGCAAGAGCATCCAACTGATCTGCGCCATAGAAACCGCCTTCTGCGTAAGCAGCCTTCAGTCCCTTAATGCCCAAACCTTTCTCTTTCTTCATCACCTTAGCCGGGAGATTAGCCGTCTTGGTAAACAATACAGCTGTCGTGCCCTTCAAGGAAGCATAAATCGGAGAGAAATCAACTTCAGATGCGTCAAGTGCTTTCACTAAAAGCGTGTTCTTAACAACAACCATCTTGATTTCCTGCTTAAAACAGATGCGACGAAGATTCGTTGTCTGTTCAGCATTCAAACCAGTGGTATCTACAAGGTAAAAGTGAGGATACTCGTTAAGAAGTTCACCCAACTTTACTATAATCGCATTTTTTTCTTCTTTTCTCATGATGCATTAATTTTTGGCGTCAATTGATTTAGGATCAATTTTAATACCTCTACTCATAGTGGAAGAAATAAAGATGCTCTTCATATAGGTACCTTTAGCTGTTGCAGGCTTTAATTTGATAATGGTAGCAATAAAGGCACGTGCATTATCAGCAATCTTTTCAGCTGAGAAGCTGACCTTGCCAATTGAAGTATGTACGATACCGGTCTTGTCAACCTTGAAATCAATCTTACCAGCCTTAACATCTTGGATGGCCTTAGCTACATCCATAGTAACTGTACCACTCTTGGGGTTCGGCATCAAGCCACGAGGACCTAAAACACGACCCAAGGGGCCAATCTTACCCATCACCGAAGGCATTGTGATAACCACATCAATGTCCGTCCAGCCACCTTTAATCTTTTCGATGTACTCGTCAAGACCTACATAGTCAGCACCAGCTTCTTTAGCCTCAGCCTCCTTGTCAGGAGTACACAAGCAAAGAACGCGTACTTGCTTACCAGTTCCGTGCGGCAAAGACACAACGCCACGAACCATTTGATTCGCTTTACGGGGGTCAACACCTAAACGAATATCAACATCCACCGAAGCATCAAACTTCGTTGTTGTTATTTCTTTTACAAGTTTTGCAGCTTCCGATAAAGTATAGGCCTTACCTGCTTCAATCTTCGCGGAAGTCAACTTTTGATTTTTTGTCAGTTTACTCATTGTCTTGAAGATTTATTTACTTGCAGGAAATTCACCTGTAACAGTTATACCCATACTTCTTGCCGTTCCTGCAATTAATTTCATTGCACTTTCGATTGTGAAACAATTTAAGTCCGGCATTTTATCTTCTGCTATTGCCCTAACTTGTTCCCAAGTCACCGAAGCGACCTTTCTTCTGTTTGGCTCTGCACTTCCGCTCTTCAGCTTGGCAGCTTCTTTCAACTGAACTGCAGCAGGAGGAGTCTTGATAACAAACGTGAAAGACTTATCAGCGTAATACGTGATAACAACCGGTAATACCTTACCTGCTTTCTGTTGTGTCAAGGCATTGAACTGCTTGCAGAAATCCATAATGTTAAGTCCCTTAGAACCCAATGCAGGTCCTACAGGAGGAGAGGGATTTGCAGCGCCGCCCTTAATCTGTAACTTGATTAGTCCAGCAACTTCTTTAGCCATTTTTATTTATATATTTGATAATTGAATGAAGCGAGCAGTAATACGTAACATTATAACTACTCTCTTTCAACTTGCATAAAACCTAAGACCAACGGAGTATTACGTCCAAAGACCTTAACCATTACCGTCAACTTCTTCTTCTCATTGTTAACCTCATCAACAACTCCAGAGAATCCACTGAACGGACCTTCTGTAACCTTAACAGCCTCGCCTACCACAAACGGTATCATCATCTGATCGCCATCATCAGCTAATTCGTCTACTTTACCAAGAATACGATTCACTTCAGACTGACGAAGAGGTACAGGATTTTCAATACCTCCCAAAATTCCGACAACGTTAGGTGTGTTACGTAATATCATAGGAACTTCACCGATCATCTGAGCTTGTACCAATACATAACCAGACATCAAGTTACGCTCCTTTACAATACGCTTCCCATTGCGAGTTTGCAAAACTTTTTCCATAGGAATGAGTACCTGCTGAACATAAGGAAGAGTATTATTCTTGATTTCAGCATCAATATACTCCTTCACCTTACCTTCTTTACCGGTAATCGCCCGAAGCACATACCAATTTAATTCAGTATTAGCCATCTTTCCTACTTAAACTTAATGGGGATATACTGTCGTCATTACAAACTGAAAGACTTCATCGACTGCGAAGACAACTAGCGCGATGATTATGGAAGCTGTTAAAACAACCACCGAGCTATGTGTCAACTCTTTACGAGAAGGCCATGTAGTTTTATGTGTCAATTCCTCGTAAGAATCCTTACAATATTGAATAAAATTCTTCAACATAATTCTTAATTTAGCACGGAAGGAGAGGCTCGAACTCCCGACACCTGGTTTTGGAGACCAGTGCTCTACCAACTGAGCTACTTCCGTAAAAGTTCCCCGCAAAGCGGGGATACTCCAATGTTATAAATTTTAAACGATATGATTACTCTTAATCGAGAATTTCAGTAATCTGACCAGAACCTACGGTACGACCACCTTCACGGATAGCGAAGCGAAGACCGGCATTCAAAGCTACAGGATAGATCAGTTCTACGGTAATTTCAACATTATCACCAGGCATTACCATATCTACGCCTTCCGGAAGAGTGATTTCACCGGTACAGTCCATAGTACGGAGATAGAACTGGGGACGATATTTGTTTCCGAACGGAGTATGACGACCACCTTCTTCCTTCTTCAAAACATACACAGAAGCCTTGAATTTAGAATGCGGAGTAATTGTACCCGGGTGAGTAATTACCATACCACGCTTGATTTCATTCTTATCAACGCCACGAAGCAGCAAACCTACGTTATCACCAGCTTCACCTTCGTCAAGAATCTTACGGAACATTTCAACGCCGGTAACTACAGACTTCTTGTCTTCACCGAGACCGAGGATCTGAACTTCGTCACCAACCTTAACAACACCTGTTTCAATACGACCGGTAGCAACAGTACCACGACCAGTAATAGAGAAGATGTCCTCAACAGGCATCAAGAAAGGCTTTTCAACGTCGCGAACGGGCTCCTGAATCCACTCGTCAACTGCATTCATCAGCTCCAATACAGTGTCTTCCCACTTAGCAACGCCATTCAAAGCACCAAGTGCAGAACCGCGAATAATAGGAGTCTCATCCTCGTAATCATAAGCGCCGAGCAATTCGTGCATTTCCATTTCAACGAGTTCGAGCATTTCCTCATCTTCTACCATGTCGCACTTGTTCAAGAAAACAACCAAACGAGGAACGTTTACCTGACGAGCCAACAGGATGTGCTCACGAGTCTGAGGCATCGGACCATCAGTAGCAGCAACTACGATGATTGCACCGTCCATCTGAGCAGCACCAGTAACCATGTTCTTAACGTAGTCAGCGTGACCCGGGCAGTCTACGTGTGCATAGTGACGCTTTGCGGTTTCATATTCAACATGAGAAGTGTTGATGGTGATACCACGCTCTTTCTCTTCGGGGGCATTGTCAATCTGATCAAAAGACTTTACCTCATCACTCTTGGAAAATCCCTTTTCAGCCAATACCTTTGTGATAGCAGCTGTCAACGTAGTCTTTCCGTGGTCAACATGACCAATCGTACCGATGTTCACATGGGGTTTGGTACGCTCAAATTTTTCTTTTGCCATAGCACCTAAAAATTTTATTATTGTATTATTAAATGATTTTCTTATTTGATTTATTAGAGCTGTAACCGAGATTTGAACTCGGGACCTCTTCCTTACCAAGGAAGTGCTCTACCACTGAGCTATTACAGCAAAACAAAGAGCGGAAAACGGGGCTCAAACCCGCGACCCCCAGCTTGGAAGGCTAGTGCT
>CALZOH010000078.1 GCA_945827465.1 uncultured Prevotellaceae bacterium | reverse complement strand
AAATGTTCCTCGGAAACCGAGCAAGGTTTTCCCATTGGTTGGGGTGCAAAAAATAAGCGGACGAGGGATGAACTCGTCCGCCTGGTAACAGGTATCTTGTGATCGTTGTTGAAATTGATGTATTGATAAATATAGTGGATACCGACACGCTTTTCGCAAAGGGTGAATGCTCCTCCAAGGTACCTGCGGATTTTCTTGTTGTTAATCTTTTACGTCTTTAACGGTGCGTATATAGGTCGTTTTTGTCCCTACGGTTTCGCTCACAGAACCCCTTGATGAACCGTCGTACCAGAAATACCATGTTCTGGCTTTAAGGTTATCTGACTTGTTTGAATTATAATAGTCGTTTCCGTGTGTGCCAAATGAAAAGTAGGTGCTGACCATCGTTCTTTGTGCCCACCAGGTGGTGTTGTCGCAATACAGCGACATGATGGCTCCTTCGCGTACATTGGGCATGCGGTAGCCGTCGGGGCAGTAGGAAATACCGTTTTTCAAGGCGGTGTTGATGTCATCATAATAGATGCCGCTGTTGATGAGCTCTCCCGTCTCGAACTTTTTATAGACCTTGGCTTCTTCCTTGAATTCGTCGCCCGGCTCCAATTCGCGCGAACTGTAATAGCGGATGGATTTCTCGTTGACGTTGGACAAGTCGAATTGATAAACCGAACTGCTGGTGATGGTACCTGTGGGCTTGGTTACCTTGATCAATTCATCCGGTTTGTTGGCCGATGGGTCATTGATGTTGGTTGAAGTGGCATCGCTTAATCCCAGATTGCGGATACAGCAGATGGAGAACTTCCCTTCTTGCGTTCCTCCATCTCCGTCATTCCAACCTTGGCTAATGGCTGCTTTGTAAGTACTTGTTGAGATGCCTTCTTCTGCCCAAACAATGATCTGCCCTCCCGCGTAGGTGCTGCTCACTACGTGGGAGCGCCACTTGATTCTGCCAAGTTCGTCCCGTTCGTTGGCTGCCGAGGCATATTTGTCTTTGAAGAGCTTGGCACCTTCGGTGAGGCCTTGTTCGCCAATGTAGAGACCTTGCAACTGAGCCAGACTGGCGATGTACCAACGCACTTCTTCGGGGTCGATGACGCCATTGCCGTTGTTGTCGCGGTTGCGCATGAGAGCGGAGTAGCGGAGGCATGATTTGCCGTCCTGCAGGAAGAGAATATTCCAGTCGTTGTTTCTGCTGTAGTTCAGAAAGTCTGTCCATTCGGGATTGCTGCTGATGTCCCATAGTATCGCCGTGTTCGACAGCCCGTTGTCTTGCGATGTGTTGGATGTAGGTCTGTCGTCCGGAAAAGTCAGGTTCCGAAGTCCGGTTTCGGTTTCATAGAACCATTCGATGTCGGTACCTTCATCCGCCTCATCAATGGTTTCGCATCCCCAGGCGGATTGGAGGGAACTGTTTTTGATGGCGTAGGGTGTTTGGATGGAATGTTGGCGCAGGGTGATGACGCTGCCGGTGGCTGTGCTGGCGCCGTCGAGGCTCGACTCGCTGTCGCAGAGAATGTGCATCAAACGGTTGGGAACGTTGACGAACTTCTTCCACAGGGTATCGGGCTTCTCACCGGTCAGCGGGTCGGCATCATAGTAGAACTCATCAATGAAGACGGTGACGTAGATGCGTGAACGGATGTATTTGTTGGGCTCAGTCGGGAACTTCGTCTTCCAATCCGTGTCGACCTCCTTGCGGAAATCGTTGGCTTGTCCGTTTTTCCATTTGGTGGCTTGCTCGCGCATGTATTTCGTGAACTGCACTACGTCCATCAGCTTGCTGCTGGTGTCGCCGGGGTACTTCTGGTTGTTTTGGGAGTAGGGATATTCATTCGATTCGGTGTCCAAGGTGGTGCTCACCTCGTTGACCATGAAGTGCACCCATTTGTAGTCCAAACCGGAGGGAATCTCCACATCTCCCTGTTTGATGGGTGTGCCTTCGCGGCCGAAGGGCGTCTTGACGTACCACGTCACCGTGTTGGGGTCGATGTTGGCCGCGTCGAAGCAGAAGACGCGCTGTCCGTAGTGAGCATCGAAGGTGAAGATGGATTCCTTGGCTACGTAAACGCTTCCCGTGGCACCCGATTCAGGCTCCTGAAAAGTTTCGCCGTACTGTGACGACTCCACTTCCACCTGAATGCTGTTGACGCCCTTAATGGTGATGGTGTAGATATAGTTCGTGTTGCGCCGCACCTTGAAGTCGGCGATGTCTTGGGCAAAGTCGCCCAAGTGGACGTAGTAGGTCACGTCGGCCGAGAGCTGTTGGGTCTTGGCCTCGCTCGACACGTCGACCACCATCACCACTTCGCCCTTAATCTCTAAGTAGGTGCCTTCTTCGGGGGCATACACCCACATGGGGCCGGTGACGGTGTAGCTGCCGTCGGCGTTCTTGGTGCGCAGGTCGCGCTGGTGATAGCTGACGGGGGCAGTCTTTGCCGTCGGCCGGTTCTCCATCATGTAAAACGAGAAGCCGTTGACGGCACTGGTGACGTCTTGAGAACTGGTTCCGTTGCTCACCGTGAAAGTTTCCTCGCCCTTGGTCTCAAAAGGCATGGTCGGGGTGTTGAAGTATTCGGTGGGGGCATCAGTAGCATCGGCAATGACCTTGGTGGTTTTGGGAATGTTGACGATGCGCCAACTCTCGGGACGGAACTCTTTGAGGGTTTGTGTGGTGGTGACACCTTCTTCGGTGGAGGTGGTCTCAAACGCCGTAGCCACTCTCACTTTGACTTCAATCTTGGCATCGAGGCGTTCCAGAAGAATGCGGAGCTGGCCCGTAGCTGCGGTAATGCCGGCAGAGGTGATGTCAATAGTGGCAGAACCGCTCATGGGGAAGTAGCCGTTGCGCGAGGTAGTTTCTTGATTGAGGGTAGCTTTCAAGTCGAGGAGTTCCTGCTCGGTAGTAATGGTGTTGAGCAGTTCGGGCGCAATGTTCACCATGTCGGCGTCGATGTTGGCGATGAGATATATCTTGGCATTCGTGGCGGTAGGGCATTTGATATGGGCCGTGCCGTGGGTGGCTGTTCCCTCTTCGGTGGACTGATTGGCCACGTACCAGCCTTCGTAGGTATTTTGTCTTCTTGTCAGTTCTGCCTCATCATCATATCGGTTAGAGTTGTCGAAGTAGCGGGCATAGATGCGCTTACCGTTAGCAAAGATGATTGCGAAAAGGTTGTTTACGCGCGATTCGGGCAGGACGCCGAGGGTGGCACGCGTAGTGATTTCTACCGGTTGGAAGCACTGGCTGCCGAAGTGGAAATCTACCCAGGTTTCTTTCCCTACGGTACTCTCCTTTACTAATTCTTCGTCCGTGCATGCGGTAGTGAGGGACAAGAGGCAGGCCAGGCAGAACAGGCAGCGGGCAATATGTTTCGTTGTTGGGGTCATGATTTAATTAAATGTAATGTCTTCGTTCTTCTTTACCCAAGGCTTCACCTCGAAAGTGAAATCTTGCAGTTGGTCTACGTAAGTCACCTTAATGTAGCTACGTATAAAGTCGTTTCGCCGGATATTTGTCAAAAGCGTCACTTCTGCCGTGTTGGGGTCTATGGTGGAGATGATACATGTTTTATTTGCCTTGACAGGGGTTTCATTGGTTGGGTCTAACTTATATAAGCGAAAGAAGTCTCCATTATCATTACTAGCGTAACTCCAGCCTGCAATTTTTTGTATCGATTCATCATAATCATAAGTATTTAGATAACGAAATTGATAGCTGTCATTTAATCCTTGTTGAGATTCAAAACTGAATTGGTTGGTTTGAGTTCCACTTCTTTGTTTCACGTTATAGGCGATGGGGCTGCCGGATAAAGTGATTTTTTTATCTCGTTCAACATTGCCAATATAATAGTAGGGATACAATGCCGAACAGATATAATATTGATCGGCAGTGCCGGTAGATTCAAAATACCAAACATGGGTTTGGTCATTGTTTGCTATCAAAGTTTGAACGTTGCTGATACTTGAAGAATTGGTAAGTTCCACTTCATTGGTGCCTTTGGTGATGAAGTTATATTTCTTTTTATAGCTTTGGATGACATAGCGGCCGTTATCTTCGATGGAAGTTACAGGTGTAAGATCATCGAGTCGATAAGAAGGGTAGTAGTGTCCCTCATACTCAGCCGTCAGCGTATAAGAGTAGCGATTGGCTTCGTCTTTACTTTCTAAAATGTAGGCATCGAAGATGGCTTTGCTGCTTCCGTTGGCTTCGATGGTGGCAGAGGTAGCGGTGAATTGGGTGATGGCTTCGGGAGAAGTCACGTTGGGTTGTCCTTTCGTGATGCCCGTGTATCGGTTGGCGTTGTTCTCAAAAAGGTAGGCCTCCTTTTGGGCAAAGTTGGTGCTGAATGAGAGGTTGCTCAGGGTCAACACGTAGTTGCTGTGGTTTTCGGCTTCGATGCGGATGCGCGAATAGGTGCGGATGAGCTCGCCGGAGATGGTGTTATCGCCCGGACTGAGGGTAATCTCCTTCATGAGGGTGAGCATCTGGGGTTCCTGCGGACAGACAAAGTCGTCGCCGGCCGCAATTTTGTAGTTGAGCAAGTTGCTGAAGTCGGTGCCGGCAGTTAATGGGGCGGTGCGGTTGGTGCCGAATGCAGTCTCGATAGCAGAGATGTAACCGTTTACGTCACTATTTCCTCCATAGGTTTTGCCATCAGCATCAATGCCGGAATAGTTGGCTACTACGATCAGGGTGTATTTCCCTTGTTTGAGTTGTTCCACCGTTCCGTGTGCATTCGTGATGGCGAGCGGATGATTATAGACGAAGTTGACTTCGGCTTCCTGTCCGTCGTCGCTGATGAGGTTGTTCTTATAATTGGCATCATTATTTGTATAGTCACCTCCTCCGTCTTTGTGAATATCTCGGTAGGCAACCATGTTTCCGTCACTATTGAGCAGCAGGATGAAGAGGTGGTAGAGCTTTTGCCCGTCTACGTATTGCTCCCATTCCGTCATGACGCTGTTGGTATTGTCGGGATCAAGGAGGGTGGCACGCGAAGTCGGTGCAGGCTGTGTGAATCGGATGCGCAGGTTGACGCCTTGGGCGGCGTTGGCAGGCTCTTCTTCCTGCGAGCAACTCATCAGCAGAGGGGTGAGTGCAAGGATGACGTAGATATATCGTAATAGCTTCATGCGGTCAGGTGGGGCGGGATTTAGAAGATGATTTCGTCGGAGTGTTTGCGCACGTTCCAGTCGGCAATGGTGAGGTTGAGCTTCAGGTCGGTGCGGGTGAGCACTAAGTTGTAGGTATATTTCTTGCCGGCAGCGTAAGCGTAGGGTGCAGATGAGGTGGTGTTGCCGTTGATGTCGGTGCCGGTGGCTTCGGGCAGTTGGGTTGAGAAGACGGTGCTGCCGCCTTTCTGCGTGGTGAAGCAGAGGCGCAGGCCGCCTCGGTAAGTCTGGGGAATGACGAGTAGGAATCCGTCGTTTTGGGCGTATTGGTTACCCGTGGAGGCTGCCGTGGAGTAGGCCGTGCAGGTCGTGGCGTTGTCGAAGGCAGGCGGTGCGCTCGACACCCATTCATACATCTTGTTGCCTACGGCGGGTTGATAAGATAGTGTCCAGGTGATGGTTTCGGGATGGTCGTCGTCTTGTCCGTAGACCATCACGCCCGTGTTGGCAAAGAGGTTGAGCGGGTCGGTGTTCTCCAACCAACACGCCGTCAGGTTGTCGGTGGAGTTGTAATGGTTTTCAAATTTAAAGGTGAACTTCATGGCGGCCATGGCGTGCTTGAAAAAGAGGGGCACAGGCGTTTGCAGGGTGAAGTTGTTGACGAAGTTGGGGTCGTCGTATCTCTTTCCGCCGAAGTAATAAATCCATCGGTCGGCCGTTCTGACGCGGTTGTAGGCAATCAGTAGGTCTTCTTGGGTGGTGGCTGTGGGATATTCCACCACGAATGAGGTAGCGCTGGCCGAAGTGGTGATGAGCGACTTCATTTGCTCTTGCGGATAATAGGCACGGAACTTATAGATACCGCCTATTTGCCAGTAGAGTGGGTCGCCCATGTAGTTCCAGTCTTCTTGGGGATTGTCGTAGCCGTCGTTGCGTTTCTGATAGGTGAGTGACGTGTTGTTGAAGATGTTGGAAAATACGAGGTCGGAGCCGTCGGTTTGTCGGATGCTATAGTCGGCCCAAATACCGATTTTGCGGCCCAGGCCGGTGGGACTGCAAGCTGTTTGCAGGCTGTAGTCAATGCCGGAAGAGGGTGGTGTTTTCGATTCAATGAGTGAGCGGGAGGAGGTGGCGTTTTCCACCGAGTTGACTTGAAAGAGTACGGGTGCTTGTGTGGGCGTGGAAGGGGTGGAGTCGTCATCGCTGCTGCAAGCCGTGAGCGTCAGGACTGCGGCGGCGACGAAGGGGAGAAATGAAAAATGGCAGGGGCACAAAGCCACGGCCCTGCGTGTGGTGGCACAGTGAAGGAATGCCGCCAAGAGGTGCACCCCACGGCGCACTTCGTAACGTATTTCGGCCATTAGCCCGGCACCTCTGCCTTTTTCTTTTATAGTCATGATGAATGTGATTACTCATTCAGTTCATCTGCCCGGTTTCTCGGACAGACAAACTGATGATGAAAGGGGATTAGATGTTGATATCGCCCTCGGCGTTGATGTCATCCCAATATTCAACTTCCGGTGAGAAGTAAATGATATTATTCAAACCAATGCTGATGGTGTAAGTGTAGCGCTTACCCATTTCCCAAGCTTTAATTTTATTGGTGCCATCGGTGAAATAATCGCCATTGTTTCCATCGACGAAACTTACAACACCTGTCTGATCAACAGCCGTTCCATCTCCTACTTTGATAGTGTAGTTAACGGTAACTTTGATTTCTTGAGCAGAACTTGCATCTGTTCCATCCATTTTTTGAGGAATCAACAAAGCCGGTTTGCCCAAAAGTTCAGTAGCGGTAGTAGATAACGCAGAAGTTTTGCCATGATAAACAACGTAGTTTGTTGGAGTTCGAAAATTGCTCCAAGAAGGATTACTTGCAAAAGTAGCCACTCCTTCATTTGTAATGTTCTCATTAAAATCAGCTTTTGTGTAGGCATTGTTAATCGTGATCTTTTGAATCTTGATTTCAGTATTTGAATAATTAGCTGCAGTCTTTGCCTTGAAGTTGATAGAGGAAAGTGCATGGTGGAAGAGAATATCTACTCCGTCATAAGAATTGGTGGTATGGCCTGTTCCTGTTAATTCATTCGTACTTGCGGTTCTGTCATAGGAACGAGAGCTATACATCAAATCGTATTGTTCTTCTACGTTAGATTTTGGTGTAAAATCGGTAAGTGAAAGTCCGGATTCATTATATATGGGACTGAATTCACTTGCTTCAGAGGGAGAGTAGGCTGCAAAAGTTAGCATTGCATTTTCTGTTTTGGGCCAATAAACAGGATCTGATGGTGCCCAACCTCCGTTCGTTGTTCCTTCTATACTTGCGCTATAACTTACTTCCAAATTGTTTAAATACAATTGAGTTCCATCTGCATTCCAACCTTGGAAATTACCGATGTGTTGTACTGCATACACACGGAACTTTTCTGAAGTGCTGTATTTTCCGTTTACTGGCTGTTCTCCTGCCACGGCTCTTGTCTGAGCATTAACGATGGGTGAATTAAAGACGATGGGATTGTCGGTTCGGCTGGTAGCCACTTCGGTTTGTTCGTCACTGGTGCAACCTGCAAGCAGTATGCCTGCGAATGCTGCTAATAGAAATGATTTCTTCATAACATTGAAATGATTAATTGTTTGTAATTGATGTATGTTGATTATTTGATATTATACGGGTAGGGTGGAGTGGATGTTGTCCCAGTCGTCGATGCCCGGACTGAATCCACCGTTTCCTTCGCCCGGTTTGGGTTTCTCGGGCGGATTGATGGTGATGATTTTGTCAATCAGTATCCATTGGTTTTCCTCCACCGTAAGGGTTTGGAAAAGGTTGGTAATATCAATCGTCTCTACTTGCGAGTTGCCGTCAAGGGTGATGAACTCGAATGTGACGGTAAGGCGTGACGTGCTCTTCGGTAGTTTGCCGAAGGTATTGAACGATGTGTAGATGACCGACGTTTCGGGCTCGTCGGGCAGTTCGTAGGAGTCCATTTCCATATAGAGCAGAACCGAATCGGTTTCAACCATGGAGCGCGTGCTCAACGTGGACGAGCCCGCCATACCTGAGATGAGCGACACGGCCGAGGTGACATACTGAATGCCTTTCACTCGCACTTGCAGATAATAAGTCTTGACGAGCGTAGGGGCATCGAAGTAGGGACGGTTGTTGTCCATAATCGTGTCGATGCGGTCGGTGAAGGGCAGGTGGACGGACCTCTTGGTGGTCACAAAGAGGTGGTCGGGGATGTAGGCAATCTTTTCGCCTTTCAGTTCTCGCGAAAGTTGGGGAATGCGTGCGTAGAGCTGCGACTGAATCTCGTTGGTGTAGGCCGTCACGGTGTTGTAGTTGTAGACATCGCGCACGTTGGTGGTCTCGGTACCGATGTTATACATCATGAGGTCGTAGTCGCCGGCATCGGCAATGAGGTATCCGTCGAGGTAGTAGCCGCGTTGGTCGCGCCCCGTGTGCTGCAGGAACGACTCGGCCACTTGGGCTCCCGTCTTCTGGTCGTTGAGCGTGACACGCATCACGCCGGGTTCCTTGTAGTCAGGGCGCACGAGGGTGTCGTTATAGAACTGATAGGTGGTATTCTTGATGGTGTCGTTGATGTAAACGCGCACGTAGTGGGTGTTTCCCATCTCAACCAAAGGACGATGCCGGCAACTCTGGAGCAACAGGAGCAAGAGCGTCAGAGTGCAGAGCAGGTGACAGAGGTGCAACTTCATGGTCGGCCTCCTTCCCGTTTGACGGTGAAACGATGGAGCAAAGGCCATACGAGCGACACTTCGAGGCGCGTTGGTCCGACATAATGCCATGTGCCGGTCTTCTTGCGGTTGCGCAGGAGGATGCCGTAGTCGTCGGAGGGCTTGTAGTTGCGATAAGGAATGTTGGCATAGCCCAACGAGGCCGACAGTTCAAGGTTGAGGCGCTTGCCGAGGGGGCGTGAATAGCCATAGCTGACGCCGGCGCTCCAGAACTCACCCTGATAGCAGAACTTGCGTTTCCACTCGAAGTCCCACTTGCCGCCCATGCCGTAAAGACCGAGATAATGGCCCATGAGTTTGTCGCGTCGCACGTGACGGTCGTAAGGCTCGCGAGGCTGCGGGCGGAACCACCAGCGCAACTCGCCGCCGATGGAGAGGAAGCGGTTGCAGTATTCGTTGCGGTTTTCGCCGCCACGCCACCAGGGAAACTGATGGGTATAGACCAAGGAGAAACGATCTTTATAGATGGGCACTTCCACTGCCAAGTTGAGCCATGTCACGGCATCGTAGAGCAGGTTGGTCTTGATGGCAGCAATGGTGCGCGTATCGGTGATGGGTTCAGGCAGTGGTGTTGGCGCAGGTTGTGGTTCGGGAGTAGGCTCCGGTTCGGGTTCCGGCTCCTGTTTCACTTCCGGATAGATCCAAACGTAAGACCAAGTGGCATAACGCAGGTGAGGCATGATGTCGGTGATGATGGTGCGCCAAGAACGTCCGCCGTCGAGGGCTTTGAGTCGTTGCTTCTTCTTCTCGTTGCTGATGGGGCTGTCGAGAATCTCCATCACACGAGAGCTGTCGGCCCGATGGTAACGGATTTGCACTTCCTCGCGCAGACCGTCCCAGTTTTCGGCCGTAGGTTGGAGGCTGATGGTCAGTCCTGCAGGTTCGCGACCTTGAAAAAGATGTTGAAGAAGAAATTCACGGGCTGCCTTTCCACGTTCTTGCGACAGTTTTTGATTGAAAGCGTAAGGACCTTCGGGGGAGGCGTAAGAGAAAATAACAAGACTATCGGCTTGGAGTGAATCGAGATAAAAACAACGAATCTTCTCCAAACTTTCTGCATTGTTCAGATAGTTCTTCTGCACCGTCATCTTGTTGATGGGGTAATAAATGCGAAAGCTCTCGGTCCGAATGCTGTCTTTGGCATCGGCCACAGGCATCAACGAAACAAGAAAGGCTATAGCAATTAATACCCTGATGAATAGTTCTCTTTTGCGAATCATTATCGAATCATTTCGCCCTGAATACTTCTGCGTGGAAGCTATGAATGCGCCTGAAAGGTGCTCGTTGGGCTTATGTAATTGATTGTAGACTGCAAAAGTAGCGAATGGGTCTTAAAATACCCCCCCCGGCTGTTAAATAGTGTGAACGCATTGGCGTGTTTACGATTTGAAGTTTTTTTAGAGTTGAAGAAGCGATTTTGAGAGTCCTGTTGCGCATTTCGGAAGGAAAGCGAAAGAGGGTAGAATAGTTGGCGAGCGTCAAAAGTCTCTCGTTCTCATGACTTCGCAACGCAAACTTTGGGAGAAATCCTTTCCCGAATGAAGGATTTATTCTACTTTTGCGCTCAAATAGTTTATAAATTCGATATAGAGTATGTATACAAAATTTCAAGATTATCTCAAACAAGAAATCGCCCAAATCAAGGCCGATGGTTTGTATAAAGAAGAACGCGTCATTGAATCGGCTCAAGGTGCCGAAATTATCGTTAAGGGTAAGAAGTGTTTGAACTTCTGTGCCAACAACTATTTGGGCTTGGGCAATAATCCCGAGCTGATAGAGGCTGCCAAGAAGGGTATGGATGCCCGTGGCTTCGGTATGGCTTCGGTACGCTTCATTTGCGGTTGTCAGGACCTTCACAAGCAGTTGGAAAAGAAAATTGCTGACTTCTTTGGTACGGAAGACACCATTCTTTATGCTGCCTGCTTCGATGCCAACGGTGGTGTGTTTGAGCCGTTGCTCGGCCCTGACGATGCCATCATCAGCGATGCCCTCAACCATGCTTCGATTATCGACGGTGTACGTTTGTGTAAGGCACAACGTTTCCGCTATAAGAACGCCGATATGGCCGACCTTGAAGCGCAGTTACAGGCTGCCAAGGACTGCCGCTTCCGCCTGATTGTGACTGACGGTGTTTTTTCGATGGACGGTAATGTATGCCCGTTGGATAAAATCTACGAACTCGCTCAGAAGTACGATGCCATGGTGATGGTAGACGAGAGCCACTCAGCCGGCGTGGTGGGAAAGACCGGACGCGGTGTGACGGAACGCTTCAACCTTCGCGGTCAAATAGAAATACTCACCGGTACGTTGGGTAAGGCCTTTGGCGGTGCCATGGGCGGATTTACCACCGGACGGAAAGAAATCATCGACATGTTGCGCCAGCGCAGTCGTCCCTATCTCTTCTCCAACTCCATGGCTCCGGGTTTGGTAGCTGCAGGTTGCCGCATGTTTGACATGATGAGCGAAACGAATACGCTTCAGGACAAGTTGCATGCTAATACCGACTACTTCTTGCGTCGCATGAAGGAAGAAGGTTTCGACTGCAAGCCCAGCGAAAGCGCCATCTGTGCCGTGATGATATATGACGCTGCCAAGAGCCAAGTGTATGCCGCCAAGATGCAGGAAAAGGGCATCTTCGTTACCGGATTCTATTATCCCGTAGTGCCGAAAGGTCAGGCCCGTATTCGCGTGCAAGTATCGGCTGCTCACGAAAGAGAGCACCTCGACCGCTGCATCGAAGCCTTTAAGGCAGTTCGTGCCGAGATTGAAGGAGCATAATAACGTGTACTCGCAATAGATATCATCCGTTTATCAAACCCATATAAAATGAAAAATATCCTTATCATAGGAGCAGGAGGTCAGATCGGTTCGGAGCTGACAAGAAACCTTCGCGATATTTATGGTGACGATCATGTGGTATGTTCCGACCTTCGTCCGCTCAAGGGTGAAGAGTACGAGCGTGGTCCCATTGAGCGCATCGACTCCACACAGATTATGCAGATTGCCGAGGTGGTCAAGAAATACAACATTGACACTATCTATAACCTGGCAGCCATTCTCAGTGCTACCGCCGAGTTGAACCCCATGTTAGGGTGGAACGTGGGTATCGGTTCGCTGATTAACTGTTTGGAAGTGGCCCGTCTTTTCGGTTGTGCCGTCTTTACGCCAAGTTCCATCGGTGCTTTCGGTAACAATACGCCTCACGACAATACACCGCAGGATACCATTCAGCGTCCGAATACCATCTATGGTATCACCAAGGTGACCGGCGAATTGCTCAGCGACTATTATCACACCCGCTTCGGACTCGACACCCGTTCGGTGCGCTTCCCCGGACTTATCAGTCACCTCACGTTGCCCGGTGGCGGTACCACCGACTATGCCGTTGAAATCTACTATGCAGCCGTGAAAGGCGAAAAGTTTGTCTGCCCCGTTCAGAAAGGCACCTTTATGGACATGATGTATATGCCCGATGCCCAGAAGGCCATGATTGATATCATGGAAGCAGATCCTTCCAAACTCGTTCACCGCAACAGTTTCAACGTAACGGCCATGAGTTTTGACCCTGAAATCATCTACCGGGAAATCAAGAAATACTATCCCAATTTTGAAATGGTTTATGAAATTGATCCCATCCGTCAAGCCATTGCCGACAGTTGGCCCAACAAAATGGACGACAGTTGTGCACGCAACGAGTGGGGATGGAATCCGCAGTATGACTTGGAAAAGATGACGGTCGATATGATTGAGCACCTCAAGAAAAAACTCTTGTAGTCAGCTGAAGACTGAGACAACGAGCAATAAGAATTCCCTTCCGGTTTGCCCAAGTGGCATCATACCGGAAGGGCTTTTTGTTGCTTCAAAGCCTATTACCGTCGACTTGTGGAAGGTGGTAAAGCATCTGTTACACTCATAGCCGTCGAACGAATCCATTTGACGGAAACACATATTTACCATTGATTCGTTGGGGAATGCGGTGATGGATGGTATCGTTTCGTGTAAGTTTTTCGCTGCCAAGTGTAGGGGCGCAAGGGCATACGCCCTGATGTGGGCGAATAGGAAATGATTGCAGCGAGCAAATTATCGTTGAAACCCTGCCGCAAAACGCAGCAAGGTTTCCCCCTCCTGGGAAAGTGTTCCCGCGGAGCGCGGCAAGGTTTTCCCGCTTGGGAAA
>CALZOH010000077.1 GCA_945827465.1 uncultured Prevotellaceae bacterium | reverse complement strand
ATAAAATAACAACATCTTTGAAAGTGGGAGGCTATCTTAAATGAAAGAGCCGTGTAATCGATGAAACATATCTATTTAAACAAGGCTCTGTTTGAAAAAAAATGAGTAAATTTGCACACTAAAACTCGTCAGGATGAATTTGTTCAGTATTTTTAGTAAGGAGAAGAAGAAAGAAGTGTTGGATACAGGTCTGAAAAAGACAAAAGAGAGTGTATTCCAGAAATTGTGCCGTGTTGTAGCTGGTAAAAAAGAGGTTGACGATGATGTGTTGGATGATTTGGAAGACGTATTGGTTACTTCAGATGTTGGTGTTGACACTACATTGGAAATCATCGACCGTATTAAAGCACGTGTTGCCCGTGACGGCTATGTGAAAACCTCTGAATTAAATCGCATCCTGAGAGAAGAAATAGAAGGTTTGTTGTGTGATGACGAAACGCTTTCGCCTGACAAGGGTGATAGTATTCAAACAGATGGTGTACCTTACGTTATTCTTGTTGTTGGCGTGAATGGAGTTGGTAAAACCACAACCATTGGCAAGTTGGCTTATCTTTTCAAACAGCAAGGCTTGAAGGTCGTGCTTGGTGCAGCTGATACCTTCCGTGCTGCAGCTATCGATCAGCTTAGTATTTGGGCGGATCGCGTAGGTGTGCCTTTGATTAAACAACAAATGGGGAGCGATCCTGCCAGTGTGGCCTTCGATACCGTGAAGTCGGCAATGGCAAATCAAGCCGATGTAGTTCTAATTGATACGGCCGGACGATTACATAATAAGGTGGGCCTGATGAATGAGCTTACAAAAGTGAAGCAAGTGATGAAGAAGCTAATTCCTACAGCACCGAATGAAATCTTATTGGTTTTGGATGGCTCGACCGGCCAAAATGCTTTTGAGCAGGCCAAACAATTTTCTAAGGCAACGGAAGTGAATTCTCTTGCCATTACGAAATTGGATGGAACAGCTAAGGGTGGAGTAGTGATAGGTATTTCACATTTGTTGCAAGTTCCCGTAAAATATATCGGTCTGGGTGAAAAGATTTCTGACTTGCAGCCGTTTGACAAACACGCATTTGTGGAATCGTTATTCGACAAGGATATTTAGGATGCTGCAGATTGTTGATCTTATCACGATGGGTTGTTCCAAGAATCTGGTTGATTCGGAAAAGTTAATGTATCAACTCCGAAAAAACGGTTACCAGGTATTTCATAACCCCAAAAGAATTCATCGTCAGATTGCGATTGTTAATACTTGTGGATTCATTAATGATGCCAAGGAAGAAAGTATAGGCATCATACTTGAACTCTGTAAGGCCAAAGAGGAAGGACGTCTGAAAAAACTATTGGTAACCGGCTGTTTGTCGGAGCGTTTCTTTCATGAGTTAAACAAAGAAATACCCCAAGTGGATAAGTATTATGGCAAGTTTAACTATGATGCTCTTATTCGCGATTTGGGAAAGAATTTTTATCGCGACAACATCAATCAACGAATCTTGTCTACTCCCGGACATTATGCTTACGTCAAGATATCTGAAGGTTGTGATCGCCAGTGTGCATATTGTGCTATTCCCATCATAACCGGTGCCCATAAAAGCCGTCCGATAGAAGATATCTTGGAGGAAATACGTATGTTGGTGGCTCAGGGTGTTAAGGAATTTCAAATCATTGCACAAGAATTGACTTTCTATGGATTGGATCTTTATGGCAGTCGTAAGATTGCGGAACTGACAGAGCGTATTTCAGATATTCCCGGTGTTGAATGGATTCGTTTGCACTATGCTTATCCGCACCAGTTTCCTGATGATTTGTTGCGCGTGATGAGAGAACGTAATAATGTGTGCAAGTATCTTGATATAGCTTTGCAGCATACCAGCGATGTCGTATTACAAAATATGCGCAGACACATCAGTAAGCAGCAACAAATTGACTTGATAGAAAAAATACGCACAGAAGTTCCTGGGATTGCTTTGCGCACAACTTTGATGGTAGGCTATCCCGGTGAAGGCGAAGAGGAGTTTGCCGAATTGATGGACTTTGTAAGTAAGATGCGTTTTGAAAGAATGGGTGCATTTGCTTATAGTGAAGAGGAGGATACGTATGCCGCTCAACACTTCAAGGATGAAATTCCTGAAGAAGTAAAGCAAGAACGCCTTTCATGTCTTATGGCTTTGCAGCAAGATATTTCCGAAACCTATTGTGCTGAGAAAATAGGTAAACATTTGAAAGTGATCATCGATCGGAAAGAAGGTGAGTATTTCATTGGTCGTACGGAATATGACTCTCCCGAAGTAGATGGAGAAGTGTTTGTGAAATCAGATAAATATCTCCGAAAAGGAAGTTTTCATTCAGTTTTAATTACTGACTCCACAGAGTTTGATTTATATGGTAAGGTATGAATAATCGGGAATTTTTATCAGAACTATCATCCGGAATGGGCATCAGTATTAAAGATACCCAAAAGATGATGAATGATTTTATTGAAGAATTGGCCTGCCTTTTGAATGAGTCGAAAGATGTGACTATTTATGGTTTCGGGACTTTTGAACTAAAGAAAAGAAAGGAGCGAATCATCGTGAATCCTTCTTCGGGAAAAAAGATGTTGGTTCCACCCAAATTGTCTCTCAATTTTAAGATCAGTCCTAAATTAAAGAATCAATTCACGCAAGAATAATGGCGAACGAGAAAACTACCATACAGGAATTGGCCGATCGCTTTGCAGAACGCAATCATTGTCCGCGTTCGGTAGCTGAAATGTTCTTGAAAAGAGTCTTTGAACAGATTAAGCAGGGACTCAAGGACGATAGTTTCGTCAAGATAAAAGGGTTGGGTACATTTAAATTGGTGACGGTAGGAAGTCGTGCCAGTGTGGATGTCAATACCGGCGAGCGAATTGAGATTTCAGAACACCAACGCTTGGTATTTACACCCGATAACAGTATCAAACAAAGAGTGAACAGACCATTTGAACAGTTTGAGACGGTTATTTTGGATGATGATTCAGATATTACGGGTTTGGATGAGGTGGATGATAAGAATGCTGATACCTTTGATGAATTGGATGAAGAATTATCATTGGAAACTCCAACTAAACAGGTGGAGAATAATGAATCCTCTGACGAAATCATTGAACCCACACCGGAGGTTATAGTGCCTTCTGAGCAACACTCCCAGGAAGATATTCCTAATGTACCCACAGATTATCAATCGGTATATATAGGAGAACAGCAGCAGGATACGAATCAGGAAGAATCAGATGATCTGTTGGCAACAAGTGAAGAAGAAGCAACGGCGATACCTGCATCTTCAACGACGGATACTCCTGTAACAGAAAGTGAGGAACCTACTCCACCTACAGATACTGTTGATTCGGAATCGGAACATGATGATGACGATACGGAAGAAGAGGAAGATATACCATCAAGGCATACTGGTTATGTGTTGACCATCCTGATTATTCTTCTGGTGATTGGAATGGTAGTTGGTAGTTACTTTGTAGGCTATTATCGCTTGTTGAGTCCCAATGGTTTCAGCTATCAAGAATCAGCAACTATTGATTCGGTGAAACAAGAAGTATCGGTAACCAATCACGACACATTGGCTGTAGAACTGAAAAATCCAACTGATTCAGTTAAGAAAGATTCCATGGTTACAAATCGTCCAATCAACGAGGTGTCGAATAAATCATCCTTTGAAGAAAAGGTAAAACAATATGAGCAACTTCCCGGTGGAGACTATTACATTGTCGGTACACTGACAACGCATACCATGAAGCCTGGTGATACCTTGTTGCGTTTGGCCAGGAAACATTATGGAAAAATCAGTTTCACACAATATATTATCTTCTACAACAAAATCAGTAATCCCGATGTCATTCCTTTAGGGATGACTTTAGAACTACCCAGACTGGTAGACAAATCTTATCAGGAGATTACAAACATACCTTAACGGGAAAAGTAATGAATTCCTTTTTATAGAATTTTAAAATCCCCCTATATCGGAAATATATATATTTGCAACTCGAAATAAAATCAACCAATTACAATATAAAATGGAAGAAAACATTGACATCAGAAGTCTGAATGAATTGATAGAAAGCAAGAGTGGATTTGTTACTAACATTACGACCGGAATGGGTCAGGTGATTGTTGGACAAAAGCATTTGATTGATGCGCTGTTGGTCTGTCTTTTGAGCGATGGACACATCTTGTTGGAAGGTGTTCCCGGTTTGGCAAAGACATTGGCCATTAAGACACTTTCTTCGTTAATTGATTCAACTTACAAGAGAATACAGTTTACCCCCGACTTGTTACCGGCCGACGTATTAGGTACTGTAATTTATAGTCAGAAGACCGAATCGTTTGTAGTAAAGAAAGGTCCCATCTTTGCCAACTTTATTTTGGCTGATGAAATCAACCGTGCTCCGGCGAAAGTACAGAGTGCCTTGCTGGAAGCCATGCAGGAACGTCAGGTGACCATTTCCAGTGAAACATTCAAACTCCCGGAGCCGTTCTTAGTGTTGGCTACACAGAACCCGATTGAGCAAGAAGGAACTTATACGTTGCCCGAAGCGCAGGTTGACCGTTTCATGCTGAAAGTCATCATCGATTATCCGACCATTGAAGAAGAGCAGTTGATTATCAAGAATCACATTGATGGCAAATCTCAGACAGTACGACCTATTGTATCGTCGAACGAGATTCTCGATGCTCGTGAAGTCATCAAGAAAATCTATATTGACGAAAAAATTGAACGATATATTACTGATATTGTATTTGCAACGCGTTATCCCGACCGTTACAATATGGCAGATATGAAGCAGAATATCAGTTTCGGAGGTTCACCGCGTGCTTCTATCAATCTTGCATTGGCAGCAAGAGCCTACGCCTTTATCAAACACCGCGGTTATGTGATTCCGGAAGACGTTAGAGCTGTATGTCATGACGTATTGCGCCATCGTATTGGACTTTCTTACGAAGCTGAAGCAAATAATATCACCAGCGACGAAATTATAAGCGAAATTCTCAATAAAGTTCAAGTTCCATAGTGGATACAAGCGAATTGTTGAAGCGTGTCCGACAGATTGAAATCAAAACAAAAATTCTGTCGAACAATATATTTGCGGGCGAGTATCACTCGGCATTCAAAGGACGAGGTATGTCCTTTTCTGAAGTGCGAGAATATCAGCCCGGCGATGATGTGCGCGATATAGATTGGAATGTAACGGCGCGTTTTAACCATCCCTATGTTAAGGTGTATGAAGAGGAACGCGAAATGACAGTCATGCTGTTGATAGATGTTTCCTCCAGTCTTTCATTCGGTACAGCCAAATCATTTCAACGTGACGTGGCTACCGAGATTGCAGCCACATTGGCATTTTCGGCCATTCAGAATAACGACAAGATAGGTGTTATCCTCTTTTCTGATAAGGTGGAGAAATATATTCCACCCAAAAAAGGAAAGAAGCACATCCTTTATATTATTCATGAACTGCTGGTGTTCCAGCCCGAAGGAAACAAGACGGACATCCAAGTCGCATTGGAGTTCTTGATGAATACTCAAAGAAAGCGTTGCACATCATTCCTGATCAGTGACTTTATTGACTATCATGATTACTTGCAACCCATGGTGGTAGCCAATCGCAAGCACGACGTGGTAGCCATTCAAGTTTACGACCGCTTTATGTCGGAACTTCCAAACGTAGGACTCATCAAGGTTTGTGATGCCGAAACAGGTCATGAGCAATATATCGACTCTTCAAGTAAGAAGGTGCGTGAAGCTCATCGTCGCAATTGGAGCATGCTGCAAGCATCGTTGATGACGATAATGACCAAGAGCCAAGTCGATATGGTGTCGGTACGTACGGACGAAGACTATGTGAAAGCGCTCATTAATTTATTCTCTAAGCGAAAATAAATGATTAGAAAAATATTTCTTCTTTTCTGCCTGTTGGTATCCTTTACTTTGGTAAAGGCTCAGGTAGTGGTATCGGTTGAAATCGATTCTGCAGTGATTCTGATTGGAGAACAGGCTCATATTTCCTTGAAAGTTGTGGCAGGTGAGAATCAGAAGATCACTTTCCCCGTATTTCCTGACAAGCAGATTGTAGCCGGTTTGGAGGTGCTTAACGAAGAAATCTCTGAGCCCAAGGATACCGGTAATGAAAATCAGAAACAGACTACCAAGGTATATACCATTACTTCGTTTGACTCTACATTATATTATATACCTCCATTCAGGGTGAGGGTAGATAACAAGGTTTATGCTTCTCAAAGTTTGGCTTTGAAGGTGGAAACAATGGAAATCGACACCTTGCATTTGGAGAACTTCTATGGTCCCAAGGAGATTGCCGATGTTCCTTTTTCCTGGAATGAATGGAAAGGTATATTTTACTTGTCGTTACTGCTGATTGTTTTACTCTTGATAGTAGGCTATATCTACATACAACTTTACAACAATCGGCCTATCATTCGCAAGTTCCGTATTCGTCCGGCTTTGCCTCCGCATCAGTGGGCTATTTCTGAAATTGAGAAAATCAATCATCAAACAGAGGTTCATGACGACACCAAGGAGTATTATACCCGACTTACTGACATCCTGCGTAGTTACATCCAAAAACGTTATGGCTTTAATGCCCAGGAAATGACGTCAGGCGAGATTATCGAGCATCTGACCAAACAGCAAGATAAGACTTCCATAGTAGAACTGCAGGAACTCTTTCAGACAGCCGACTTGGTGAAGTTTGCGAAGTTCCGCACTTTGTTGAACGAAAATGACAAGAACCTTTTGCGTGCTGTAGACTTTATTCAGGCAACTAAACTTGAAGTGGAAGAAAAGCCGAAGGAGAAGGTGGTGGTATCGCCCGAAATTCAGCGTACGCGCAGAAGTCGTTTGGTCTTGAAACTGGTGAATGTCGCTATTCTTATCGGTTGTACCGTCATTCTTTATTTAATCGGAAAGCAGATTTATTTTCTCTTCTTTTAAATTGGTATTATGACATTTGCTAATAGTGAATTATTATTCTTATTGCTCCTGCTGATTCCTTACATTATATGGTATGTAATGTTTAGGAAAAAGAAGGAACCTACATTAAGGGTTCCCGATACGCAGGCTTATCGCTATATTCCCGTCAGCAAGAAGTTGTATTTGATACATGTCCCCTTCTGTTTACGCCTTCTTACGCTGACCATGATTATTTTGGTGTTAGCACGTCCTCAAACTCAAAATCATTGGAAGGATTCAGAGGTGACGGGTTTGGACATTATGTTGGCTATCGATATTTCGACCAGTATGCTTTCGGAGGACCTTTCACCTAACCGCATCACCTCTGCTAAAAACGTGGCCTCACAGTTTATTTCCAATAGTCCGAATGACAACATCGGATTGACGGTGTTTGCTGCCGAGGCATTCACGCAATGTCCGCTCACGACTGACCATGTTTCGCTGCTCAATATGTTCAAGGGGGTGGAATGTGACTTGGCCGCTCGCGGTCTGATTGACGACGGAACTGCCATCGGTATGGGTTTGGCCAATGCCATCAGTCGACTGAAGGAAAGCAAGGCAAAGAGTAAGGTGATCATTCTTCTTACCGACGGTTCAAACAATAAGGGTGATATCTCTCCACAAACAGCGGCCGAGATTGCCAGTCTGAATAAAATCAGGGTCTATACCATCGGTGTAGGTACCAATGGAACGGCTCCATATCCTTATCCATTGCCGGGTGGAGGAGTGCAATACGTTCAGATGCCTGTCGAAATCGATTCACAAACACTCATTGATATTGCCGACAAGACCGGCGGCAAGTTCTATCGCGCTACCAACAACAAGGAGTTGAGTCAGATTTACGATGACATTGGTAAACTTGAGAAAACAAAGATTCTGGTAAAACAGTACAGCAAGCGTTATGAAGCCTTTCAGACGTTTGGTCTGATTGCTTTGATTTCATTGCTCTTGGAAGTACTGATTCGTCATACCATTCTTCGTAGAATACCCTAAATGAGAAGTTCGTATGTTTAGATTTGAAAATCCCGATTATCTCTATATTTTGATAGTAATACCGGTGTTGGTATTACTTTATATTGGTTTGTACTTCCAACGCAAGAAACGCATCAAGCTTTTGGGCGAGTATGCTTTGATTGGTCAACTGATGACGGGTACGTCATTCTGGCGGCCTATCATTAAGTTTGCGCTGTTGATGTTGGCTTTGGCATGTCTGATTATTATGCAAGCGCGTCCGCAGTTGGGCTTGGAGTTGGAAACCGATGAGCGAAAAGGAATAGAATTAATGGTTGCTTTGGATATTTCCAACTCCATGATGGCTACAGATGTTGCTCCCAATCGTTTGGAGAAAGCGAAGAATCTTGTATCAAATATTTCGGATAAACTCAAGAACGATAAGGTGGGTTTGATTGTTTTTGCCGGCGATGCCTTTATTCAGTTGCCTATTACGAGCGATTTGGTTTCGGCCCGCATGTTTTTGGATGCAATCAATCCCTCGATGATTGCCACGCAGGGTACGAATATCGGTGACGCTTTGCAATTGGCCATGAATAGTTTTACGAAGCAAAAGAATGTGCAACGCGCCATTCTGATTATTACCGACGGTGAAGACCATGAAGGGAAGGCCGAAGAAATGGCGGCCGAAGCTGCCAAGAATGGTGTCAGGGTTTTTGTGCTCGGCATTGGTAGTGAAAAGGGCTCGACTATTCCCATCGAAGGAGGCAGAGATTACTTGCGCGACCGTTCAGGCAATGTGGTAGTGACCAAGCTGAATTCGGAGATGTGTAAGCAGGTGGCAACGGTCGGTAAGGGCGTATTCATTCATGTCGATAACTCCAATATTGCTCAGGATCGTCTTTATTATGAGCTGAACAAAATGGAGAAACAAGACTTGGGTGCTGTTTCGTATTCCAATTATGCAGAACACTTCCAGATATTCGCCTGGATTGCCCTCATCCTGCTGATGCTGGAATTGTTGATTGATGAAAAGAAGAATCCGCTTTTCGGTAAAATTAAATTATTCAAGAACAATGAAAAGTAATGCTGTTATGAAATATCTTCTGTTGATGGTGTGCCTGATTTGCCCGTACTGCTTGTCGGCTCAGACGGAAGAGAATGCTTACATTCGCCGCGGTAATACTCAATTCAAGCAAGATAAGTTTGCCGATGCCGATGTGAATTACCGCAAGGCTTTGGAGTTGAATCCCACTAATAGTCGTGCCCGCTACAACTTGGGCAATGCTCTCTTGTCGCAGCGCAAGCCCAAAGATGCCATGAAAGAATATGAGGAAGCCGTCAAGACGGAGAAGAATCCGTTCTTTAAGGCTGCCATCTATCATAACATGGGCGTGATTTTGCAGTCGCAAAAACAGTTTGCCCAGGCCATAGAATGCTATAAGGAGTCGTTGCGTAATTATTCTATTGACGACCGTACTCGTTATAATCTGGCTTTGTGTCAATATCAGTTGAAGAAGAATCCCAACAATCAACAACAGGACAACAACAAGCAAAACGAGGACGAAAAGACCAACGAGAAAGACGATCAACAGAAGCAAAAGCAGCAACAGCAAGATCAGCATGGTAAGGAGCAGCAGAAGAATCAAATGTCGAAAGAAAATGCTGAACAGATGTTGCGCGCTGCCATGATGGAAGAAAACAAAACCCAACAGAAGGTGCGTCAGGCACAGCAACAACGTCAAAAAAATGTAGAAAAGAATTGGTAAACAATGAAAGTAGATATTCTTAAAGTCCTTTTTTTCTTATCATTCTCATTCTTATTTATCCCCGTCGATGCTCAGGTGAAAGTAGTGGCATCGGCGCCCGAAGTAGTGGCGGTGGGGGATCAGTTCCGTTTGGAATATGAAGTCAATACGCGAGACGTAAAGAGTGCGACGCGCTTGGACAAGATTCCCGATTTTGAGATATTGTATGGTCCCAGCATGTCGTCGAGTTACAGCGTACAGATTATTAACGGCAAGCAATCGTCGGTCAGCTCGGTGACATATGGATACACCATGATGGCGCAGAAGGCCGGAACATTTACTTTGCCGGCTATTACGGTGACGGTGGACGGTAAGAACTATCGTTCAAATACCGTTAACATCAAAGTAGTGGAAGACGACAGAGGCGGCGGTTCATCTGCTTCGGCCCAAGGACAGCGATCTTCAGCGGCTGCATCTCCTTCTGCTTCTCGAAGTACTGCCGACCGCATTTCCAACAAGGACCTCTTTATTACGGTTACGGCCAACAAGAGTCAGGTTTACGAACAGGAGCCGATTCTGTTGACCTATCGTGTTTATACGCGTCTGGATTTGCGACAACTGGCTGGAAAGATGCCCGATTTGAAAGGTTTTATGGTCAAGGAAATTCCTCTGCCGCAGCAGAAGTCATTTACCCTGGATACTTATAACGGACAAAAATACAATACTACCGTTTGGAGTCAGTACGTAATGTTTCCACAGCAAACCGGAAAACTTACGATTCCTTCCATCAAGTTCGATGGTGTGATCCAGTTTATCAATCCCAATGTTGATTTGTTAGAAGAATTCTTTAATGGCCATTCGAGTGTGGTTCAGAAGAAGAAGTCCATCATGGCTCCGGCTTTGGATATTGAGGTGAAGCCTTTGCCCGACAAGCCGGAAAACTTTTCTGGCGCTGTGGGTAATTTCACCATTAAGTCTATTGTGAAGACTACTCAGCCACGTGAGAACGAATCCTTGAATCTGCAGGTGCAGATCAGTGGCACGGGTAATGTTGACCTGATTAAAGCTCCCAACATTCAGTTCCCTTCCGACTTCGACACGTATGCTCCCAAGCAGAATACGCAGTCAAAGTTGACGGCCGACGGAATGGTGGGCAAGATGACCATTGATTATGTCGCTGTTCCCAAGCATAAGGGTACATACGTGATTCCTCCCGTTGAGTTTACTTATTTCGACACGTCTTCACATACATACAAGACCATTTATTCCGATTCCATCAAGGTGACTGTTGCCAAGGGCGAGAAGAACATCTATTCCGAAAAACAGCAGGAGATTTTGGCGCGTAGCGACATCCGCTACATCAAGTCGCAGGATATCCGCCTGCACAAGCGTCATGAGAATTTGTTCTGGAACCGTAGTTCCTATTGGTTGTGTTATGCGGTTGCATTTGTGGTGTTCTGCATTGTCTTCTTCTGCCTGCGCCGTCAGTCCATCATGAGCGGCGACGTTCAGGGGCAGCGTATCCGTGGGGCCAATAAGGCGGCTTCGCGTCGATTGAAGAAGGCAGCCCGTTTGCTCAAGGAAGATAAGAGCGATGCCTTCTACGAAGAAACGTTGCATGCACTTCAAGGCTATGTGAGCGATAAACTGAGCATTCCGATGAGCGGTCTGACCATGGATAGCATCCGTGAGGCATTTGAAGAGCAGTCTGTTCCTCAAGAACTCTCCGACGCTTATCTGAAGCTGTTGAACGATTGCGAATTCTTCCGCTTCTCGCAGGCTTCCACTCATCACAAGTCTACCCAAGAAGTGTATGATGAGGCCACTCAGTTGATAGGTAAGTTAGACAGTATCTTAAAGAAGAAAAAATGAAACAGTTTGTCATATATCTATTAGGATTGATTTTCTGGTTGGCTGCTCCTGCCGCTTCGGCACAAAAGCAGGTAGCCGACAGCCTTTATGCTGCCGAAAAGTTCCAGCAGGCTGCCGCCGAATATGAAAAGTTGTTGAAGGAAGCCGACAATGCCGAGTTGTATTACAATTTGGGAAATGCCTATTACCGCCTTCATGATATCGGTCATGCCATCCTCAATTACGAGAAGGCTTCCAATCGTGAGCCCGGCGATGCCGACATCCGTTTCAACCTGACCTTGGCTCGCAGTAAGACCATTGATAAGATTGAGTCGACCGAAGACTTCTTTTTGTTCTATTGGATACGCTCCATGATCAACATCTTCAATGCCGACCAATGGGGAAAAATGGCTATCGCCTCCTTTGTGGGACTTCTGGCCTGCGTATTGCTCTATTTCTTCGGTCGTCGAATGTTGGTGCGCAAGTTAGGCTTCGGCATTGGTGTGGCTTTCTTGGTCTGCGTATTGCTTTTCAACGAATTTGCCTACATTCAGCGTTGCCAATATCTCGATAATACGCATGCCATCGTGATGCAAACATCTAAGGTGAGAAGTACCCCGTCGAATGGCGGAACGGAGCTCTTCCAACTGCACGAAGGTACCAAAGTGAAGATTCTCGACAACACCATGCGCGATTGGTTGCAGGTGCGCCTATCAGATGGCAAGACCGGTTGGATACCTCTCAAGAACATCGAAATCATCTAACCTTCTCCTTTCATTCCGACGATGCATCCGCTTTTGGAACTCGACAAAGATATCACGCTCTTCATCAACGGCAGCGATTCGTTGATGTGGGATGGAGTCATCTATGCCGCTACGCAGACCATCACTTGGATTCCGGTCGGGTTGCTCTTGCTTTATTTAGTTTATCAACAAGGCGGATGGAAGAGTTTGTTGATGGTGTTGGCCATGATTCTTTTGGGAATACTCATCAGCGATCAACTTTCGTCCAGCATTGTGAAACCCTTGACGCAGCGTTACCGACCTACCCAAAATCCTCAGTTAATGTACTTGGTGGATGTAGTCAACAACTATCGGGGTGGTCAGTACGGCTTTTTCTCGGCCCATGCTTCCAATACATTTACGGTAGCCGTATTTCTTTCCCTGTTGTTCCGTCACCGGCTAGCCGGATGCTTGCTCATCAGTTGGGCAGCTCTGAATGGATATACGCGAATTTATTTGGGCGTACATTATTTTGGAGACGTTCTGGTAGGAACCTTGATAGGTATTGTGATAGGCTTTGGCTTGTATAAATTCATGATGTATAAGATGCCTCAATATCTTCCGCACGCAGTTTCAGAGGGGCTGACCCCCTCGGGCTTTAGTTGTAGGAAGATGTATATGTTGTCCACTTGCATTCTGTTGAACTACATCCTGCTGTTTATTATTCCCTTTGTTTAGTCGTTAGATTTTCATCCGTTATTTTACATAAGCCTCACTCCAGACAAGAGTAAGCCAAG
>CALZOH010000076.1 GCA_945827465.1 uncultured Prevotellaceae bacterium | reverse complement strand
CATGATTGCCTCGCGAAGCCACCAACATACGGGCTACACGCTCTTCTTCAACACCAAACTGGCGAGCAAACTCCTGAGCCTTCTCAGCAGTAAAGAAAGTTGAAGTATAAGCCGTACGCAATGAATCTTCATAAGCCATACGACGATTATTCTCAGCACGCTGTTCTTCGGTCACTTCGGGCAAGGTAACCTGCTCAACGGGTGGCACCATATCCCATTCTTCGAGCAAGGCCGTTTCGGGAGTATTCGACAACGTCACCTTGACCTTTGTATCTTTTCCGAAGCTCACCTTGGCATATCCATAACGACCTTCTTTGGATGCCCATACCAACATGTCGCCTTTACCGGCCGTCAGACCACAATGTCCTTCAGCATCAGCTTTCTTGGTGGCTACGGTGTAGAACTCGGCATAGTTATAGAGTTTGAACTCTACCTTGGCATCGCCGGCTTTGCTACCGTCGGCGTCCACCACATCGACATCCACCGAGGCAGTGGGCGCATAATGATCGGTAACATTGATTTCTGTATAAGTAGATGTACGGAGCATGACCTCCTCGGTTCCGGCATAACGACCGAATACCTTGGCGTGCATCAACATGCCTCGCGCTGCAGGAGCGTTAAACCAACCCAAGTCAAGTACCGGTTCCGGTTCGCACGCACCCAGGAAGTGCCATCCGTCGCCTGCCCAGGCTTCCACCCAAGCATGGTTATCATCAGTATGTGCCCAACGGGGAGTATAAACCTGACGAGCCGGAATGCCTACAGAGCGAAGGGCTGCCACCAACAACACCGACTCTTCACCGCAGCGACCGTAAGCCGTGCGCACAGTGGCCAAAGGCGAACTGGTTCGTGAGTCGGAAGGTGTATAGATGACCTTCTCATGACACCAATGGTTCACCTCCAGAATGGCATCGGCCATGGAGAGATGCTTCACTCGGTCTTTCAGCTCTTCATAGAAAACCACTCGTGAACTGTCAAGCGCTTCACGGTTGGTGCGCTCCGGAAGTACAAAGTGACGAAAAAAGAGTTCAGGCACTTGTTTTCCCCATGGCATCTCCTCACGAGCACGCAGAGAGGCCTGCACATTCATCAAATGGAACGACCCCTCATAATCGGTCAGATCCGACAAAGGCATATAGGCATAGAGAAACTGCAGAGCTTCCTTCTCTTCAAGGGACAAATCGGCACGCTGAAGTACCGCAAAAAGATCGCCCTGAGAAAAGTCTTTCATCTTTTTCTCCAAATCCTGCTCCATCTGCTGACGGAATTCTTCGTCACTAATCAAGTGACGCTCACTACAAGATGTAGCTCCCAATAGTAAAACAACTAAAAGGGATACGAAGGTAACTACCTTTTTCATACTGATTTTATTTTATGATTGTATTTGTTAATGCGATTGAAAACTGATAGGGTAGAAGTTGACATCTTCCAAGAGGTTCGCGACCATTCAGACTTAAAATACTGCCGAGAGGGGTTTCTCTAACTTATGTCTTTTCAAGCATTGCAAAGTTAGCGATTTTCACAAGATTTGCCCCACAAACAGTCAACATCTTCATTCCAGACCAGCCTATTTCATGGTGATTCGTTCCATGACAGGAAAAGATATTCAGAAATTCAATGGATGTTTCTTAGCCATTGAGGTGGATAAATCAACACCATTTATAATGAGTAACCATTTCTTTTTGTACCTTTGTCACCATCAAATTAAAAGAATCACTATTACATTATTTATTATGAAACGTTCCTTTCCCATCATGTTGGCCATATGCTATGCCATCTGCTTGCTGCCGGCATTGGGCAAAAAGAAAGCTCCCGCAACGGCCCAAGTGCAGAGCGTATCGCTCACCGGATATATTGGACAACGCATTGACGACTGCATCAAATATCGCGTAAAAACACAAAATGTCAACGAAATTGTCAGTCCCTTCCTCAAGCAAGACGAGGTACGCGAAATGTGGGGCTCCGAATTTTGGGGAAAATGGGTGCAAGGAGCTATGAGCAGTTATCGGTATAACCACGATGCTCATTTACTTGATATGATCAAGACGTCAGCCGAAGGAATGAAAGTCGCCCAATTATCCAACGGATACATCGGGAACTACGACGAGCAACACCAGCTGAAGGGATGGGACGTCTGGGGTCGGAAATATACGACCCTGGGACTGCTGAAATGGTATCAACTCAGCGGCGACAAGAGTTCACTGGATGCTGCCAAGAAACTGATTGACTATACCATGAGCCAAGTAGGACCGGGTAAACACCATATCTACGAATGCGGTTATTACAAAGGCATGCCGCCCGCCTCGATATTGGAACCCGTGATGCTACTCTACAAAGCTACTTTAGAACCGCGTTATCTGGAGTTTGCCCAATTCATTGTGTCAGACTGCGAGCAAGAGGGTGGACCACAATTGCTGGCCAAGGCCGACGTTCCGGTATGGAACCGTTTCCCCATTCAGAACGAAAAAGAATGGTGGAGCGCCAAGAACGGACAAAAAGCCTACGAAATGATGTCGTGTTACGTGGGCCTGTTAGAGCTGTACAAAGTAGTGAAAGATGAACGCTATTTGGAGATTGTGAAAACCGTCACCCGCCACATCATGGACGAAGAAATCAATATTTGTGGCTCGGGCGCAGCCAATGAATGCTGGTACGGAGGCAAAGAGCGTCAAACACGCCCTGCTTACCATAGTATGGAAACGTGTGTCACCTTCACCTGGATGCAACTCAATGAACGTCTGCTCCAGATTACCAACGACCCGATATACGCCGACAATATTGAAACCACCATTTACAATGCTCTGATGGCTTCCATGAAAGCCGACGGCAGCCAAATTGCCAAATACACGCCGCTTGAAGGTTTTCGTGTAGAAGGTGAACGCCAGTGCGGACTCAACATTAACTGCTGCAACGCCAACGGCCCACGCGCCTTTGCCATGATTCCACGTTTTGCATACATGACTCGCGGTGTAGACAGCATCGATGTCAACTTCTATGCACCTTCGGAAGCACAAATACAACTGGACAAACAAACCGTCCATCTTCAGATGGTAACCGACTATCCGGTATCCGACCGCATAGAAATCACTGTCAACACTGAAAAAGAAGCCACCTTCATGCTCTCACTGCGTATTCCGGCCTGGAGCGAGGCCAACGAAGTGGCCGTAAACGGAGAAAAAATAAGCGGAGTACATTCAGGCAGTTACTGCCGTCTGAACCGCACATGGAAAAACGGCGATAAGGTAACGCTGAAATTAGATCTGCGCACTCGCATTCACCACCTGAACCACATGCAAGCCCTCACACGCGGGCCGATTACCTTGGCACGCGACACCCGCTTTAAGGACGGATGGATTGACGAATGCTGCGTGATTCCACAGAAAGACGGTTATGTAGAACTAACCCCCATCACAGCTCCTACAGGTATGTGGATGGCTTTCAAGATAACAGCCATGGCGGGCACTGATACCGAAATCTACAAACCAATAGATATACACTTCTGCGACTTTGCATCAGCCGGCAATCAATGGACTCGAAAAGAGCGCTACAAGGTTTGGCTGAACCCAACCCTCAATGTACAATTGGAACCGAAACCCTAATTCACCCTACTCATACTTAATTCATATGGCCATTCTACGAATTCTTTCTTTATCACTGTGCCTTCTGACCGGCATCGCTTCGGCTATGGCACAACACAGGGCCGACCCACAGAAACTCGACAACCCGAAATCGTTTACCTTCGTCGTATTCGGTGACCCGCAAGGATACAACAAATACGACATCAATCAACCACTCTTTGAATTGTCGACCGTCTGGATTGCCGACAACGTAAAGACACTCCATATTCGTGCCGTACTCTTCACGGGCGACTTGGTGGAACAAAACGAGAACTCGGTGCCTCGCCCCACCATGCTCAACCAAACCAGCAAACAACAATGGGAATGGGCTTCGCACTGCTTGAAACGACTGGACAATAAAGTGGTCTATATGTCCGCAGCCGGCAACCATGAATATGGCTACGTACGCGGCGACGAAGACTTTACCCATTTTGGCGAATACATCACAGCCGAGCGCAATTCACTTAACGCAGAACACTTGGTAGCCGCCTTCCCCAACCGCAGAGGACAGCAGACTCTTGAGAATGCAGCCTGGGAGTTCAACGAGGAGCATTGGGGAAAAATCTTGGTCATCTCGTCTGAATGGGCACCACGCGACGAAGCTCTCGCATGGGCACTCAACTTGTGCAAAAGCGAAAAGTATCGCCAACACAAAGTCATCTACCTCACCCATTCATTATTAGAAAATCGAACCGCCGGGTACACCGACAACGAATCTTATAAAATCACACCTCGCAACTACGGAAAAGGCATTTGGGACAAACTGCTATCGCAAGCCCCCAACATTGTGTTGGCCGTATGCGGACACACCGGCGAACCGGCCAAGGAAGCCGGTAGCAAGGAAGACTTCGAGAACAATACGGCCTACCGCTGCGATAAGAATCAGGCAGGACGCAGCGTCCACCAGATGATGTTCAACATTCAATGCTTAGGCGGAGGATGGGAAGGCAACGGCGGTGACGGATGGCTTCGACTGCTTGAATTTATGCCCGATGGCAAGACCATCAAAGCCAAAACCTATTCACCCCTCTTTGGCATCTCGCCCGTGACACGTCACTTGGCCCATCGCACGGAACCATGTTGCCAATTTGAGATGGTAATAGACTGAAAAATTAATACACCACACCACACTTGATCTTAAGAACTTGTCAACATACACATCATGATTATGAATCGTATCTATCGTTATTGTCTACTCATCATCACACTGGGAGTCTGTAACTCGCTGCAAGCACAAAATTATCCTGAAAAGGATAGCGAAGGAGAAAAAATCTACTACAAAATCAAGAGTGCCAGTAGCAGTTACACCCATAAATGTATTGAAGATAATAATCGGAACAGCCAGACCAGTCCCTATAAATTCTTGATTACTGACCTTGACAACGAGAATGAATTTCAGGAATGGACTTTCACGGCAGGCAGCGACGCAGAAACCTATTACATCCGTAACAAGAAGTCCATGCGTTACATCGACTCGGACGGTACTTGGATTTTCAACTATCTGCATCCTAACAATGCAGCATCCAAATCAGCAGCTTATCCGTTTGAATTCGTGCCCCTCGAAGGAAAACAAATTGCCATTAAATATGTAGACAAGAATGGCCATGATTGTTATCTCGGCGTAGCCGATTCGGCGCAAGCACCTGCTCGCTTCAGCTCATACAACATGGTTGATTCTCCTTGGGCATGGATGATTACCGACCCTGCAGGAAACCCGGTATCAGTTCAAGACATCCGAATGAATGCCCCTCAAGCCCATGTGTACGTCAAAGATCGTCATATCATTGTTAAGAGTGACGAAGAATACACCATCGTAGACAGCCAAGGACGCTCCGTCAGCAAAGACGGACAGAAAACACCGGGCATATATGTTGTAACCTTCGCTGAAAGCGCTGTCAAAGTTGTAGTGAAATAGTTAGATTCACCAACTTATCAGAACATCCAACGCACCTGAAGCACCAAATCGTGTTTATAGGGATGAGCAATCAGACGGTCGGAAGAACTGATCGTTTCGCGATTGGTGTAATGTAAAGCTGAAAACTTACAGGCCAACCGAAGATGACGCCCTAAACGCTGCTCCAAGGTACAAGTGGCAGCATAGCCGTGATAATAGAAAAAAGAATAACTATAGGCATATAAGAGTTTGGGCTGATAAGAATAGATGGAGGCATCATAACTCTGTGTGTGAAAAGCGACCAGTGCAGCTGCAGCCTTCAGTTGTTTCCACGTAACAGAAACTCGTTCAGACACCATCGCCCCCTTCTCGGGTCGTCCCACAGCCGGTTTATAATAGCAACCGTCAAGCGCCGTAACGCTTCTCACTTTTCCCCATTGCATTTCGCCCTGCAATCTGACGGAATGCTTCATGGCATAATGTAATTGAGGATGTTTCGTCGTACTTTCCTGTCGGGAGTTTAAACGATAGCGAAGACTGAAAGCCGTATTGTTCCACGGACGAAAGATGGCATTGGCTTCCAACTTATAACCATTGGAAGGAGTTAAGGCATGATAGGTCGGTGTCAGCAAGCGATAACCATCGGCATAACCTGCCAAGTACCATTTGCCAAAAGGCTGCCACTGCAAGCCTAACATCACACCGTGCTCACCTCGACAACTGGAAGAAGCAGAATAAGCATAAGACAACGGAGCCTGATAATACTTGCCGTAATAGCGATGCTGCAAATAGACGTGGACGAAACTCGGCAGTTGCCAACGCAAGTCGTGCAGAAGCGCCATACTGCCCTCGCCACTCACAGCCGTTTCACCTGCAAAGCTAATTTTTCGCCGCTCATAGCTATAATGCAGACTGGCATTGGCAAAGTTGCTGCCCTTCATCAGGTATTGTTGATAAGGACGATCGCCCCGCATAAAGGGATGATTGTAATGAATATAAAGTCCCGAGAGGCCGAAATGGATTTGGCGAAACTGGAAATCCACACTTCCACCCGCCACTTGCTGTTGCGTGTTGTGTTTGCGTTTACGGTCCAACAGCAAACGATGATAGCCCGATGTATTGATCGATTTCAAACTGTCGCCCTCCAAACGTCCGTCCAATTCACGGAGAGATGCAAACAAGGTGAGCTTTGCAGGCCGGAAATTCAGTTCCACGGCACCACCTCGCAAGTATCGATACTCATCGGCACCGGTATGGGCAAATACTCCTGGCGCATGTCCGTGGCGCGAAGATAAAAGTCCCATACCGCTATTCATGAAGCCCACACCCGTCGTGAGGCCCATGCCCCAATGAATCTTGTAGTCTCCCACGGCCCAAGTACCCAACCATCCCTTATTGCGCTGTAACAGATAAAAGGAATAATAATCAAACAAACGGTTCTCTTGCGTGGCAAAAGCCTCACCATCGTCATTCTCCAGAGTCCACCCCACTTGCAAACGATCGGAATAATGATTCCGATAACGCAGTGAACCTGATAACGGACTGCCCACATATTTGGGACGTACTGTTTCACCGGTAGAGGTCTTCACCGTGGTTTTGAATCCTTGTCTGCGATAAAATGGAATGGCCGCTACAGCAGCCACCTCTTGGTTCCCGTGCAGGAATTGATAGGGTAATTGGTGTTTCTTTTCGTCTTCCGAAGTCTGACCAAAATAAACGAAGTGCGGTATGACGTTATAACAATCATATCTAAGAGAAGGCACCAGACGTAACTCTCCGGCAGAAAGCAACGGCCCATACTTTCGTCGATATTGCAGCAGCGAATCGGCTTCAGCGGCACTCAACATCGGTATCATCATCAGTTCCTCTCGACTGCACTGATTGATGTTAATGGGATGGGCATGCATCTCTTCCAACCGCTCCAGGTCGTAAGAATTTGCTTCATCCGACGGAATCAGTTCTGTCCAGTTGTTCAAGAAATCTTCCCAATCCTCTTGTTGCGCATAAGCGTTCAACGCAACCTCGAAGCATAGAAAGAACAACAGAAAAAGTTTCAGATTATTCCAAATAGGTGTATCCATAAAGGCCGGCACGGAAGTTGCTGATGAACTCCTTTCCCTCCTCTACTGAAATCTTACCTTGTTTGATGGCCTTGGTTACCCACGACTCCAAACGCCGAACCAAACGTTTCGGATCATATTGCACATAATCCAATACATCCGCCACCGTTTCACCATCGATTACCTGGTCGATATTATAACTACCATCTGCACAGACTGAAATGTGAACGGCATTGGTATCGCCAAACAGATTGTGCATATTGCCCAATATCTCCTGATAGGCTCCCACCAGGAACACGCCAATGTAATACGGCTCGTCTTTACGCAACGAATGCAGTGGCAAATAACTGGTTTGACGGTCCTTGCATACGTAGGCATCGATCTTTCCATCGCTATCGCACGTAATATCCTGCAAGGTCGCGTTCCGGTCGGGTTTTTCATTCAAACGCTGAATGGGCATCACCGGGAAGAGTTGATCAATACCCCACGAATCGGGCATGCTTTGAAAGAGGGAAAAGTTGCAATAATACTTATCGGCCAACAGTTTGTCCAACCGACGCAACTCATCGGGAATATGTTTCAAACTGTGAGCAATTGAATTGACCTCACGGGTAATGCTCCAATAAACACTTTCTATCTGGGCTCGCGTCTTGAGGTCGATCAGTCCATGACTGAAAAGGTCGAGACCTTCCTCACGTATCTGTTCGGCATCGTGCCAATCTTCCAATATCGAACGAGCTGACAGATGGTCCCAAATATCGCTCAAATCCCTTACCAACTGATGGTCGTCGGGCTGTGCTTCCCACGACTCATTCATAGCGGGCTGCGATGTCGATTCAAACGCTTCGAGTATCAACACAGAATGATGTGCCGTCAGCGAACGGCCACCTTCAGTAATGATATTGGGATGAGGTATCTGGTTCTTGCCGGCCACATCGACAAAAGTATATACACAGTCGTTCACATACTCTTGAATGGAATAGTTGACCGAAGATTCGCTATTCGATGAACGAGTTCCGTCGTAGTCCACACCAAGACCACCTCCGCAATCCACAAACTCCACTTTGAATCCCATGCGATGCAATTGTACGTAGAATTGCGCTGCCTCTCTCAAGGCTGTCTGAATGCGACGGATTTTAGTGATTTGACTTCCGATATGGAAATGGATAAGTTTCAGACAGTCCACGCAGTTGTTACGACGCAGGAACTCCAGCGCCTCCAGCAAATTACTCGAATCCAGTCCGAACTTACTGGCATCACCGCCACTCTCTTCCCATTTACCGGCGCCCGAAGAGGCCAACTTGATACGAATACCAATGTCCGGACGCATATGGAGCATCTTGGCCGTGGTAAAGATGGTTTCCAACTCCTCGATTTTTTCAACCACAATGAAAATACGCTTGCCCATCTTCTGAGCCAACAGAGCCATTTGGATGTAATTGCGGTCCTTGTGCCCGTTGCAGATAATCAGACTATCTGAATCCATATTCGTGGCCAGCACGGCATGAAGCTCCGGCTTTGAGCCGGCCTCAAGACCCAGATTGTAGCGTTTACCGTGACTGATAATCTCCTCAACAACGGGACGCATCTGATTCACCTTAATCGGATAGATAATGAAGTGCTCCCCCGTATAATGATAGGCATTGGCTGCCTTGTCAAAACACTGAGCGGTTTTTTCTATCCGATTATCAAGGATGTCAGGAAAACGCAATAGCATAGGTGCCGTCGTGTCACGCTCTGCTAATTCGTCCACCAATTCTTTTAGGTCGATTTGGTTTTCATCCTTGTGCGGAGTTACATAAACGTGTCCTTGTTTGTTAATGCCGAAATAATTAATTCCCCAACCTCCTATATTATAGAGCTCTTCGGAATCCTCAATCCTCCATTTTGCCATCTCCTTGCGCTGAAAGTACTTGTATAATATCGTTAACTAAATGATTTACCTTTTCAAAACTATCTAATATATCTACGTTGAACGTATATTTGGCCTGCTGATAGAACGGCAGACGAGTTTGCAATTGCTCGCCGATGAATTGCCTCAATTCCTCTCCACTCTTCTGTTGCAGAAGCGGACGTGGCGTACGGCTGATCTTAAGGTGACTGATGATGGTATCAACCGATGCCTCCAAAAAGAGGGTATCACCACACGAATTCATGTAGTTGATATTGTCGAAGAAACAAGGGGTACCACCCCCACAAGCCAAGACAATATTTTCAAAAGCAGCAGTCTCATGGAGCATGCGTTGTTCAATCTTGCGGAAGCCCTCTTCGCCCTTCTCCCTGAAGATATCAGGAATACGCTGATGGTAGCGATCCTCGATATACCAATCCAGGTCATAGAAGGTACGCCCCAATTGCTTGGCCAGCGTCTTGCCCACCGTGGTTTTACCGGCGCCCATGTATCCAATGAGAATGATGCTCTTCATATCACTTCTTCTTAGTGGTGCGGCGCACGGTTTTGCGCTTTCCGGTTTCTGATTGTTTGGCGATAATGTCTCTACATTGCTCCAACGTCAGGTCTTTGGCGTTGGCTGCCATGTTTTTGGGCAGATGATAGTTCTTGCCCTGATAGGCAATATAGGGACCGAAACGTCCTGTGCGAACCTCCATCTCCGGTTCCTCTTCAAATGTTTTCAGATGGCTGGCCACTTCGGCCTCGCGTTTCTGACGAATCAATTCGGAAGCTTCTTCCAATGAAATGGTCATTACATCCAAGGTCTTGGGAATAGACACGTATTTTTTGTCGAAAAGCACATACGGACCAAAGCGACCGTTATTAACCACCACTTCCTTGCCCTCAAACTCGCCTAAATGGCGTGGCAACTTAAACAGTTCCAATGCTGCCTCAAGCGTAATGGTTTCCAAGCTCATACCCTTGATCAACGGGGCAAACTGGGGTTTCTCGGCATCATTCACATTGCCCAACTGGGCCATCGGACCAAACGGACCTATCTTTGCCGACACCGTGCGACCACTCACCGGATCGGTTCCCAAAATGCGCTCGCCCACCTTATGTTCGGTCTTGGTTTGAATGGCTTTATCTACCTCGGGCACGAATTTTTCGTAGAACCGCTTCATCAATTTGGTCCATTCCTTCTTGCCTTCGGCTACAGCATCAAAGTCTTTTTCAACTTTCGCCGTAAAGTTATAGTCCAAAATGTCGGGGAACTCCGACAGCAGATATTCATTCACCACCATACCCACATCTGTAGGCAACAATTTATTCTTCTCGGCACCGGCCACCTCGGTTTTGGTCACTTTGTTAATCGTCCCATGACTCATCACCAATTGTGTGCTGCTACGTTCCTGTCCCTTCTTGTTACCTCGCTCTACGTATCCACGTTGCTGAATAGTAGTAATGATGGTGGCATAAGTTGACGGACGCCCGATACCCAACTCTTCCATCTTATGAACCAAAGATGCTTCATTGTAGCGAGCGGGTCTTTGCGTAAAACGCTCTTCGGCTATTATTTGCTGGGTCTGGAGTTCCTGCCCCTTCTTCAAAGGGGGAAGCAGGCGTACGGTATCTGGATTCTCCACATCATCGTCCGACGATTCACGATACACCTTCAAGAAACCATCAAACAACATCACCTCACCATTGGCTTCAAAAGTTTCTTCCATACCCGAAATGGCAATGGTTGCGGTGGTACGCTCAAAAGTAGCATCGGCCATTTGTGAAGCCAAAGTACGCTGACGAATCAACTGATAGAGTTTCTGCTCTTGTTGAGTTCCGTCAATGGTTTCACGGTCCATGAAAGTGGGACGAATGGCTTCGTGAGCCTCTTGTGCACCTTTTGCTTTGGTATGAAATTGTCGGGGCTTGGAATATTGCTCGCCCATTGTTTCCTGAATCAATTTCTTGCTGCTGTTGAGACACAAACTGGAAAGGTTAAGCGAGTCCGTACGCATATAGGTAATCAAACCGGCCTCATACAACTGCTGAGCCAATCTCATGGTGAGGGCAACGGGATACCCCAATTTGCGCACAGCCTCCTGCTGAAGAGTGGAAGTCATGAAAGGCGGAGCCGGTGAACGTTTGACAGGCTTCTTTTCAAGACGGGAAACAGAGAATGTAGCATCCTTGCAACGCTCCAAAAAGTCACGAGCCTCTTCTTCTGAAGCAAAACGACGATTCAAGTCAGCTTTCACTACATTGGTTTGACCGTCGGCCTGAACAACTTCAAATTGGGCAATTACAGCATAACTCGACGTTGCCTGAAAATTGCGAATCTCGTTCTCGCGATCGGCTATCAAACGCACGGCCACACTTTGCACACGACCGGCTGAAAGCGACGGCTTCACCTTGCGCCACAATACGGGAGACAGTTTAAAACCCACAATGCGGTCAAGCACACGACGCGCCTGCTGGGCATTCACCAAGTTTAAGTCAATATTGCGAGGATGAGCAATGGCTTCCTGAATGGCTGTCTGCGTGATTTCATGAAACACGATGCGTTTGGTTTTGGCCACATCCAAATTCAACACTTCGGCCAAATGCCATGAAATAGCTTCTCCCTCGCGGTCCTCATCCGAAGCCAACCACACATTACCGGTCTTCTTGGCTTCATTACGCAGAGATTCTACTATTTTTTGTTTATCCTCGGGTATCTCGTATTCGGGCTGAAATGTTTGGGTGTCGATACTGAAACTCTTTTGCTTCAAATCGCGGATGTGTCCATAACTGGACATCACCTTATAATCTTTCCCCAAAAACTTTCCAATCGTTTTTGCTTTTGCCGGTGACTCGACAATAACAAGATTATTTTGCATACTATTATTTCCCATTTTCTTGATTTGGGCGCAAAAGTAGAAAAAAATAATGAGGTTTCTCTTATTTATAAGGTAAACTTTGATTTTTCGCACCTTGCAAGATTGCAGTATCTAATCGCATGAAGCAACTTCAGGGCCAAATTGCGCACGTTGCAAAATCGACTTGAAGTCACTTCAAGCCCAAATTATACACTGCGCAAAAACGACTTGAAGCAACTTCAAGGCCAAATTGTTCCATGAACAAGACCATTTTTACATCGTTCAAGGCCCTTTTGTTCACGTGCAAAAACCCCTTGAACTAACTTCAATACCTTTTTGTACACGTGCAAAACCCCTTGAACCAACTTCAATACCCTTTTGTACACGTGCAAAACCCCCATGAACTAACTTCAAGGCCTTTTTGCACACGTGCAAAACCTCCATGTAAACGTTCAAGGACCTTTTGTACACGTGCAAAACCGCCATGCAAACGTTCAATGCCCTTTTGTTCACGACGCAAAACCGTCATGCAAACGTTCAAGGACTGATTGTTCACGATGCAAGACCCCTGAATGCAACTTCAAAGGCAAATTGTTGTCATTCAACCATTGTTTCGCCATTAAAGAAACCGTAGGGGCGCAAGGGCATACGCCCTCCACGTACGCAAAGTTGCGATACAACAAGCCAAGGAAAAGTTTCACGCCTTTATGCTCGCATCTATCATTTCATGTTCGCCCACATTAGGGCGTATGCGATACGCCCCTACACCTGTTAGACTGAAAT
>CALZOH010000075.1 GCA_945827465.1 uncultured Prevotellaceae bacterium | reverse complement strand
GGCTCGTGGGGAACGTTTTCCCGGGCGGGAAAAGCTTGCCGCGCTCGTGGGGAACGTTTTCCCGGGCAGGAAAAGCTTGCCCGGCTCGTGGGGAACGTTTTCCCGGGCGGGAAAAGCTTGCCGCACTCCGCGGGAACATTTTCCCAAGCAGGAAAACCTCGCCGCGCTCCGCGGGAACATTTTCCCAGGCGGGAAAAGCTTGCCGCGCTCCGCGGCAGGCTTTCAACGATCATATGTTCGCCGCCGTCTTCCACTGTTCGCTCATATCAGGGCGTATGCGATACGCCCCTACAGTTTTTGGCGAAATACAAAATATAAACGACACCATCCATCACCGTATCCCCAACGAATCAATGGTAAATATGTAGGGACGCAAGGGCATACGCCCTTCACATAGGCAAATGGCAAACAAGGGAACTGTTCAAAATGTCATACCACAAAATCCCGCTTCAACAATTTTGCTTGCGATTCCTTTGACGATTCCTGCATAAGCCGGTCCTGAACAAGCGAACATCAGCACAAGGTATAGCACCTTCTTCGCATCCGATAGCATTTTGTTTTTCTTCATCTGTTTCTGTTTTTGTTTGCGATGCAAAGTTGCACCCCTAATATTTCGTTCTATTCACATTCATGCTAAGAAAGCATTAAATGCGCTCGCCATGTATTATCTTTGCAAACGTTTTTAATTCTATAAGATACATTATATGAGTACTACGATTTCTAACTATTGCCCTTCGCCCATTGACACCTCAGATATAACACTGCCAACAGAACTGTTCGCACTGGCTGATGATATCGCCAGAAATGTTCACGAAGTATGGGCTCGGCAGCGCATGAAAGAAGGATGGGTATATGGTGCTCAACGCAACGACGCGCTCAAGCAACATCCCTGCTTGATACCTTATGAAGCGTTGAGCGAATCAGAAAAAGATTACGATCGCAATACCGCACTCGAAACACTCAAGCTGATTACCCGGTTGGGCTTCACCATTACCAAACCTACTTCATCAGAAGCCGGCGAGTCAGAAAATCCTTCGTCTGACGGATGCTCCAAACGCTCCAAAAAGGCGGGGAGCGACGACACGGTTGGTTAAAAGATGTAACTAATATTAGGAAAAGGACAAAGCCGACTCCCCAAGTCTCAAGTAAATACACTACCTTTGCACTTCCTTTTAACAAGAAGACTTACTCAGTAACTTTTACACTTAAGATTACCAGTCACAATGAACGACGATTCAAATCAAAATCCTTTTTCGCTAATTGCCGACTTTGACGGAGATATTCCTTCCTTTTTCAATATAGAATGCGGAGACGTACTGCCTATCCTTCCCTTACGGAACATGGTATTGTTTCCCGGAATTGTTATTCCCGTAGCTATCGAACGTCAATTCTCGCTTGATGTTGTTAAAAAAGCAAAGATACAGGACTCGTGTATCGGTATCCTGTGCCAAAATAATGCCGACGTTGACGTACCCACCGAGAAGAATCTCTACAAGACAGGTACTGTGGCTAAGGTGATGCGCATTTTGGAATTGCCCAACAAACGCGTCACCGTTTTGTTGCAAGGCTTCCGCAGATTTAAGTTGGAGAGTCTGGAACAAAAAGATCCCATCTACGTTGGTAAGGTTAAACTCTTCAACGAGCAAGCCTCCGACCTCAAGGACAAAGAATTTGCAGCCTTAGTAGACGCCTGCAAAGATCTCACCTTCCGTTTGATGAAACTTAACGAGAATCTGCGCGACGACTCCTATTTTGCCATCCGAAATATTTCTAACGAAGAGTTTCTCATCAACTTTATCTGCACCAATCTCTCCTTCCCTATCGAAGAAAAGATTGAGTTGCTTCGCATCAGCAACATCAAAGAGAGAGCTTACAAGTTGCTGTCGATCCTAAACCGCGAAATACAATACGCATCGCTGAAGGCCAATATCCAGGAACGCACCCGAGAAGATCTTGACCAACAGCAAAAAGAATACTTCCTGCAACAACAAATCAAAAACATGCAGGATGAGTTGGGCGAATCACCGACCGAACAAGATTTAAGAGAGTTAGAGGAAAAGGCCTCGAAGAAAAAGTGGTCGGATGAAATCAAGAAAGCTTTTGAAAAAGAACTTTCCAAATTAGAGCGCATCAACCCGCAAAGCCCCGACTACAACGTGCAGATGAACTATCTGCAAACCATGATTAGCCTGCCGTGGAACGAATATACCACCGACAACTTAGATATCAAGAAAGCAGAGAAAGCTCTTAACAGCGATCACTACGGACTGGAGAAGATCAAGGAGCGCATTTTGGAGCATTTGGCCATCATCAAGTTACGCGGTAACTTCAAATCGCCCATCATCTGCCTTTACGGCCCCCCGGGAATCGGTAAGACCTCGTTGGGAAAGAGTATTGCCAAAGCTTTGAAGCGCAAGTATGTCAGAGTATCATTGGGTGGAGTTCATGACGAAGCCGAAATACGCGGACACCGACGCACCTACGTAGGTGCCATGCCCGGCCGCATCATTCAAAGTCTCATCAAATGCGGTTCGAGCAACCCCGTCTTTGTTTTGGACGAAATTGACAAGGTAACCCAAAACACCATCAATGGCGACCCGGCATCGGCCCTGCTTGAAGTGCTCGATCCGGAACAGAACGTAGCCTTCCACGACAACTTCCTCGACTTGGATTACGACCTGTCGAAAATTATGTTTATTGCCACGGCCAACAACCTAAGTACCATTCCCGCCCCCCTACTCGACCGAATGGAACTGATTGAGATGAGCGGCTACATCACTGAAGAAAAGATTGAAATAGCCAAACGCCATCTGATTCCAAAGGAAAAAGAAGCGGCCGGATTCAGCAAGTCACAAAAAATCACCTTCACCAAGGATGCCCTCGAGAGAATCATTGAACAATATACCCGTGAAAGCGGTGTAAGACAGTTGGAGAAACGCATCAGCGAAATCTTCCGCAAAGAGGCTTTCGCTTATGTCAAGAATGAAGAGATACCCTACTCTACCATCAAGGCAGATGACATACCGGAATTACTGAAGAATCCACCCTTCATTCGCGACAAGTACCAGGGCAACGACTATGCCGGTGTCGTGACAGGGCTTGCCTGGACATCGGTAGGCGGCGAAATCCTCTACATCGAAACAAGCCTCAGTCAGGGAAAGGGCTCCAAGTTGACATTGACAGGTAACTTGGGCGATGTCATGAAGGAATCGGCTGTCTTGGCATTGGAATACATCAAGGCCCACGCCTCACTCCTTCAAATCGACTATCAGATTTTTGATAATTGGAACATCCACATCCACGTTCCTGAAGGTGCCGTACCCAAAGACGGCCCCTCGGCCGGTATCACCATCGCCACCTCCATCGCCTCTGCCCTCACGCAGCGCAAAGTATTGGACCGAGTGGCCATGACCGGTGAAATTACCCTGAGAGGAAAAGTATTACCCGTAGGTGGTATCAAAGAAAAAATCTTGGCAGCCAAGAGGGCCGGTATCAACCGCATCATCCTCAGCAAGGAGAACCAAAAGGACATTGAAGAAATTGCCGACATCTATCTGAAAGGTGTTACTTTCGACTACGTTGAAGACATCCAAGACGTCTTGAAGATTGCTCTGACCGACGAGAAAGTGGCCAACCCCATAGATTTCACCATTCCACAGGATCACAAAGAAGCGTAATACCTACATGACCTTTGAACTGCAACAAACGGATAGCCTCAGCCAAGCCCGCACCGGCATCATCCACACGGACCACGGCGACATCCAAACTCCCATTTTCATGCCCGTTGGTACCGAGGCTACCGTTAAAGGCGTACATACCCACGAACTCAAGGATGACATCCGAGCACAAATCATCTTAGGCAACACCTATCATCTCTATTTGCGCCCGGGTATCGACATCATCCAAAAGGCCGGAGGATTGCACAAGTTCAATGGTTTTGACCGCCCCATGCTTACCGACAGCGGCGGGTTCCAAGTATTCTCGCTGACCAACATCCGCAAACTCAAAGAAGACGGATGCGAATTTCGTTCACATATTGACGGCAGCAAACACTTCTTCTCCCCCGAAAAAGTCATTGACATTGAACGCGCCATCGGTGCCGACATCATGATGGCTTTTGACGAATGTCCACCCGGAACAGCCGACTACCAATACGCCAAGAAGAGTCTGCAACTCACCCATAGTTGGCTGAAGCGTTGCTTTGACCGCTTCAACACGACCCAACCCCTTTATGGCTATCAGCAATCGCTGTTCCCCATTGTGCAAGGCTGCACCTACAAAGACTTGCGCGAAGAGAGTGCCCGTTACGTTACGCAGTTCAACGCCGACGGATATGCCATTGGAGGCTTGGCTGTGGGCGAACCTGCCGAAGTGATGTACGAAATGATTGAGGTAGTCAATGCCATCCTGCCTCTTGACCGCCCCCGCTACCTGATGGGAGTGGGAACCCCGACCAACTTGTTGGAAGCTATTTCGCGAGGAGTCGACATGTTCGACTGCGTGATGCCCACCCGCAATGGGCGCAACGCGATGCTTTTCACCTCGCAAGGCGTCATGAACATGCGCAACCGCAAATGGCAGGACGATTTCACCCCCATTGACGAGGCCGGAACATCTTACGTTGATCGGCAATACACCAAGGCTTACCTCCACCATCTCTTCAAAGCCAAAGAATTGCTGGCCATGCAGATTGCCTCCATTCATAATCTGGCATTCTACTTAGAATTGGTAAGGCAGGCTCGCCAACACATTGAGGAAGGCAACTTCACTGCGTGGAAAAGCCAGATGATTCCCCTGCTGCAACAACGACTCTAACGGTACAATCCAACTATCTCATGGGGCTTAAAACCATCCTTTTATCCATAGGTCATCCGTTCAGCCGATTGTTCAAGAAGAAACAACCGTCCGCCTCCCATGCAGATACTCCACTGGATGTAACCGTTACCGAAGCCGAACCGACACCCCCCCAACGCCGAATCATTCCCCGACTGAGGTTTCACCTACCCAGAAAGATCAGAAGGCACTTTGAGGAACATCCATGGCTCACCAAACTCGACCGATATATCATCAAGAAATTTATCGGCACCTTTATCTTCTCCATCATCTTGATTATTGCCATCGTAATTGTGTTCAATTACAACGAACGCATCGACAAGTTTACATCGAGTCATGCACCTTGGCAAAAAATCGTGTTCACCTATTACCTGAACTTCATTCCCTACTTCGCCAATCTGTTCAGTCCTCTGTTTGTTTTTATATCCGTTATCTTCTTCACGTCCAAACTGGCCGACAACTCTGAAATCATCGCCATGCGGTCGAATGGAATGAGCTTCAACCGCCTGCTGAAACCCTACATGATTTCTGCCGGACTCATTGCTGTGGTTAGCTTCGTGCTGGGCGGCTATATCATTCCTCACAGCAACATAGAGCGGTTGAACTTTGAGAACAAATATTTCAAGAAGCAGAAGATTTCCATTGTCGACAACGTACAGTTACAAGTCGATACCGGCGTGGTAGCCTTCATTTCCACCTATAACAACGACAGCAAGTCAGGCATGAACTTCTCACTCGACAAGTTTGTCAACAAGAAGTTAGTGTCGCACATGACGGCTATCCGCATTCAATATGATACACTCTCGGACGTGCGCTACAAATGGAAGATCTATAACTACCGTATCCGACAGTTGCGAGGCATGCACGAAGTGATTACATCGGGCACCCAAATGGACACCATCATCAGCATGGAGCCCTCCGACCTGCTTTACACCCGCAACCAGCAGGAAACGATGACCATGCCCGAACTGCAGGAATACATTGAGAAGCAACGTCTGCGCGGTTCGACCAACGTCAGTTTGTTTGAAGTGGAATATCACAAGCGCATTGCGTCGGTATTTGCGGCATTCATCCTGACCTTGATAGGCGTCACCCTTTCGTGCGAAAAGCGTAAAGGGGGTATGGGACTGCCGTTGGGCATCGGTCTCGCCCTGAGCTTCTCCTATATTCTGTTCCAAACCATCTCGTCCACCTTTGCCATTAATGCCGGATGGCCCCCCATGATTTCTGTTTGGATTCCCAACATTATATTTGCTATTATCGCATTTGTGCTCTACCGTAGAACACCCCAATAAAAGAGTAAGTAACCATCCATGAATTTTTCCGACCTGCAATTAGACTCTAGAATAGTTGAAGCCATTGATATCATGCGCTTCACAGAATGTACTCCGATTCAAGAACAATCCATTCCTCCCCTCTTGGAAGGGCGCGACCTGATTGGCATTGCCCAAACCGGAACGGGCAAAACCGCCGCCTACCTGCTCCCGGTGCTCAATCGGTTATGCAGCGGCGAATATCCCAAAGACGCCATTAACTGCATCATCATGTCGCCCACCCGCGAGTTGGCCCAACAAATCGACCAAGCCATGGAGGGATTTTCCTACTACGTTCCCTTCTCAAGCGTGGCGGTATATGGAGGCAACGACGGCATTCGCTACGAACAGGAGTTGAAAGGAATGCAACTCGGTGCCGACGTCATCATTGCCACACCGGGACGACTCATCAGCCACCTGAAGTTGGGCAATGTCGACCTCTCGCGCGTGTCGTTCTTCATCTTAGACGAGGCCGACCGCATGTTGGATATGGGATTCTTCGACGACATCATGAAGATTGTCAGCTACCTGCCCAAGAAGCGCCAGACCATCATGTTCTCGGCCACCATGCCGCCCGAGATTCAGAAGATGGCCAACAGCATCTTAGACAACCCCGTCGAAATAAAAATAGCCATCAGCAAACCTGCCGAGAAAATCAACCAAAGCGCCTACATCTGTTACGACCACCAGAAGATCGGTATCTTGACCCACCTCTTCAAAGAAAGAGAGATGAAGCGGGTGCTCGTATTTGCCTCGTCCAAACAAAGCGTGAAAGAACTCGGATTGACGCTGCGTAAGAAGCATATCAATGTACAGGAAATGCACTCCGACCTGGACCAGAAGCAGCGCGACGAAGTCATGAGAAGTTTTAAAGCAGGTCATACCGATGTACTGGTAGCCACCGACATTATCTCCAGAGGCATTGACATCGACGACATTGAAACCGTCATCAACTTTGATGTGCCTCACGACGTGGAAGACTACGTTCACCGCATCGGCCGAACCGCCCGCGCCAACCGCAACGGCGCCGCTATCACCTTGGTGAACAACAAAGACCTCTTCTACTTCAACAAGATTGAAAAGACCATTGAGAAGTCCATCCCCTTGAACGAAATACCGGCCGAATTGGGAACCGGCCCCTCCCCGACGAAACTGGAAGAGAAGAAAAGCGGCAGAAGCAAGAACCGGCGTCGTTCCAACTCAAAGCGCCGCTCCAAGCAGCCGGCCAACGCCCAGGCTTCTGCTTCCAAGCAAGGGAAAGAGAAGCCGGCCGGGGCGCACGACAAGCCGACCAACCGCCCATCAAGGAACCGCCGCCGTCGCCCGAAGAAGCCCACCACGACCGAGTAAAATTCTTTGCACAATCCAAATCACAAAGTGCATTCCTTTTGGCTCATTGCGCAAAGGGAATGCTTTTTGTTTGTTTCATCAGAAACTGACTCTTTTCGCCACTAACCCCTTTTTTTATAGGGAATCCGCAAAACCGAAATCTTAAAACAGGTAAAATTATCTGTTAATAAACCCTTAACGTTGGCAACACAAAATTGCTGCAAAAAAAATTAGCGTACATTTGCGGCAAAGAAAATAATTCAGATAGTGAATCAAGTCATTACGCTTTTAGATCAAGGAGAAGTAGCTGAAGCAATCCGACTACTTGATTTGAAAATCAAGGATAACTCCACCGACGACCATTTGTATTACATTCGAGGGAACGCCTATTATAAGTTGGGCGATTGGCAGAATGCCATGCAAAACTACATGGAAGCCGCCGAACTCAATCCTGACAGCCCCGCACAAGAAGCCTTAAAAATGACTCAAAGCATTTTAGAGTTTTATAATACCGATATATATTGTCAATAATGAGTAAGATAAGAGGAGCAATAGTGATTGACACCAACCGTTGCAAGGGTTGCGCCCTGTGCGTGGAGGCCTGTCCATTCGATTTGTTAGAAATAACTCCCAAGAAAGTAAACCATAAAGGATACACCTACGTACAACAGAAGGATTGGGAACGCTGTACGGGTTGCACATCGTGCGCCGTAGTATGTCCCGACGGTTGCATCAGCGTGTATCGTAAAAAAGAAGAAGCATGATAGAAGAAAACGTAGAATTAATGAAGGGAAACGAGGCCATTGCCCACGCAGCCATCCGCTGCGGATGCGACGGTTACTTCGGTTATCCCATTACCCCACAGTCGGAAGTGTTGGAAACACTGTCGGAACTGAAGCCCTGGGAAACGAGCGGTATGGTGGTGCTGCAGGCTGAAAGCGAAGTGGCCGCCATCAATATGCTCTATGGCGGCGGAGGTTCGGGCAAGCGAGTCATGACTTCTTCCTCCAGTCCGGGTGTTGCCCTGATGCAAGAAGGTATCAGCTACATGGCGGCGGCTGAGATTCCGGCCCTGATTGTCAACGTACAGCGCGGCGGCCCCGGTTTGGGCACCATTCAGCCCAGTCAGAGCGACTACCGCCAGGCTACCGTGGGCGGCGGCAATGGCGACTACAACGTCATTGTACTGGCGCCTAACTCGGTGCAAGAGATGGCCGACTTTGTTGACCTGGCGTTTGAGCTGGCTTTCAAATACCGCAACCCGACCATGATTCTCTCTGACGGTGTGATCGGCCAGATGATGGAGAAGGTCGTCCTGCCACCCATCAAGCCCCGCCGCACTGAGGAAGAGATTGCCGCCGAATGTCCCTGGGCCGTCAACGGACACGGACTGAAACACCGCAAGCCCAACATTCTCACGTCGCTTGAAATGGACCCCCACGTGATGGAGCAGCGCAACCTCGACATGCAAAAGAAGTATGCCACCATCCGCGAGACTGAAGTGCGCTACGAGGAATATCTGTGTGACGACGCCGACTACCTGCTGGTGGCCTTCGGATGTGTGGCCCGTATGGGTAAGGAAGCTGTCGACACGCTGCGCCGCGAGGGCATCAAGGCAGGTTTGTTCCGCCCCATCACCCTGTGGCCCTTCCCCGAAGAGCAGCTTCACCACCTGGCAGGCCGGCTCAAGGGCATCTTGGTGCCTGAAATGAATGCCGGACAAATGATCTACGATGTGCGCCTCGCTGTCGAAGGACAGACACCCATCAAGCACTTCGGCCGAATCGGCGGCGTAGTGCCCACTCCCGATGAAATCATCCTCTCATTAAAACAACAATTCATCCCATAACCATCCTCCCGTAATTCTGCTATGCCCCAACATCAAGCATCACCCGAAACACCGCGCCGGAAGTCATGGAAGCGTCCGCAGAATCCCGACAAGACATTCGCCCTGCGCAACCTGCTCAACCTGATATTCATCATCTTGGCCATTGCCTCCATCGTCATCTACTTTGTTCTCCCGGTCGAAACGAGGGCGCCCTACTTCTTTGCCTGCTGTTTCACGGCCGTGCTGATTAAGGGTGTGGAAGTATGTATCAGGATGTTTTCCCGTAAAAGCGAAGAATCATGACAAAAGAAGAAATCATACAGCCTGAGAACCTGGTCTATGCCAAGCCTACCCTGATGAATGAGGTGGGCATGCACTACTGCCCGGGATGTTCTCACGGTGTTGTTCACAAGCTCATTGCCGAAATCATTGAAGAAATGGGCATGGAAGAAAAGACGATAGCTATCTGCCCTGTCGGTTGCGCCGTCTTTGCCTATCGTTACATCGACGTTGACTGGTTAGAGGCCGCCCACGGCCGTGCTCCCGCCCTGGCCACTGCCTGCAAGCGCATGTGGCAGGACCGCCTGGTATTCACCTATCAGGGCGACGGCGACCTGGCCTGCATCGGTGCCTGCGAAACCATTCACGCCCTCAACCGCGGTGAAAAAATCACCATTATCTTTATCAACAACGCCATTTATGGCATGACGGGCGGTCAGATGGCTCCCACCACCCTGTTGGGCATGAAGACGTCGACCTGTCCCTACGGTCGCACGCCGGAGCTTCACGGTTACCCGCTCAACATGACCGACATGGCAGCCACGCTCGAGGGCACTGCCTTTGTTTCACGTCAGAGCGTCCACACCGTGGCAGCCATACGCAAGGCCAAGAAGGCCATTCGCCACGCCTTTGAAAACTCCATGAACGGCAAGGGGTCCAACCTGGTTGAGATTGTTTCATCCTGCAATTCGGGCTGGAAGGCGTCACCTGTCAAGGCCAACGAGTGGATGGAAGAAAACATGTTCAAGTATTATCACCTCGGTGACTTAAAAGACATTTAAAGTATGAAAGAAGAAATCATCATATCAGGATTCGGCGGACAGGGTGTGCTGTCGATGGGCAAACTGCTGGCTTACGCCGGATTGATGGAAGGCAAGGAGGTGACCTGGCTGCCGGCGTACGGTCCGGAACAACGGGGCGGAACGGCCAACGTGACGGTCATCATCAGCGACACGACTATTTCGTCGCCCATCGTGAGCACTTACTCCACGGCCATCCTGCTCAACCAGCCTTCGCTGGAACGCTTCACGCCGTGTATCCGACCGGGCGGAAAACTCATCTTCGACAGTTACGGCATCATAGCCCCTCCCGAAAGGGACGACATCGACCTCTACCGCATCGACGCCATGGATGCCGCCGCCACGATGAAGAGCATCAAGACGTTCAACATGTTCATTCTGGGCGGACTCATCAGGGTGCTGCCCATCGTGTCGGTCGACAACATCAAAAAGGCCCTCCTCCACACACTGCCCGAGCGTCATCACCACCTCATACCGATGAATGAAGCCGCCCTGCTCAAGGGAATGGAGATCATCTGCAAAGTATAAAAGCCCGGTATTGCCTTAATTGGCCTGAAAGTAGTAACTTTGCACGGCGTTCACAACGCGCTCACCTTTCGGCGCCGAAACATTGTTGCATGAAGAAATATCTTTTTATCACCCTACTGTTCCTCCTGCTCCCGGCCATGGCCCTGGGGCAGGATTTTCCTGATACTTTTAACCGCATGCCTTCGGGCACCGACAGCCGCCGCCACGGCTTTTCAGACCCTGACGACGACGAGATGGGTACGACCAACGTCTTCGGCACGCACAAGAAGGGCAACAAGAAGAAGGACGACATCCCCACCGGCCTGCGCGTATGGGAAACCGACAGCCGCTTCGGCGGTGTCGACTCGGTACAGATTGATACCTTCTCGCATCACTTTCAGAACGTGAACTTCACCGAGGGCATTTTCGGTCAATACAACACCTTGGGCAACATGGGGTCGCCCCGACTCTCGCGGCTTTTTGCCGATCGGTCCACCGATATGAGCTACTTCATCTTTGCCGACCCATATGACTTCTTCATCACGCCCTTCAACCGGCTGCACTTTACCAACACGAAGTCGCCGTTTACCAATATTTCCTACCACGAAACCCTGAGCGGCGACAATGGAGAAGACCGCATCCGCGCCATCTATGCCATCAACGCCGGCAAGGACATCGGTTTCGGCCTCAAGCTCGATTATCTCTACGGTCGCGGCTACTATGGTTACCAGTCGACGTCGGACTTCAACGCCACGCTCTTCGGTTCCATTCTGAAGGAACAGTACAAGGCCCACTTCGCCTTCTTTTCCAACTACCTGAAGACGGCCGAGAACGGCGGTATCGAGGACGACGAATACGTGACCAATCCCGAGAACTTCCCCCAGAAATACGGTACGAAAGACATTCCCACGCGCCTCAGCAAGGTGTGGAACAAGATGCACGTCGACGGATTGCAGTGGACCCACCGTTACAGCGTCGGGTTCAGGCGTGTAATCCACGTGCCCGACTCGGCCGCTGCGGCCGACGCGCCTGCGCCGGCCTCTTCGGGCGGCGATTCAGTGCTCGCTGCCATCCAGAACCGGCTCGCTGCACAGGCCGGAAAGGGCAGTAACGACTCGCTGACGGCTCTGGCCGACACGAGCAAGACGAAGGACCTGAAGACGGAGTTCGTGCCCGTGACGAGTTTTCTGCACTCGCTGCGCATCGAAGACAACTCGCGCCGCTTCCTGGCCAACGAAGACCTGAGCGACTTCTACCTGAACCGCTTTTTTGAGGGTGACTCGACCCTCGACAAGATTCATCACACGCGCATCTCCAACCTGCTCGGGGTGGAACTGCACGAAGGTTTCAACAAATGGGCCATGGCCGGCATCCGGCTCTACGCTCAACACGACTACCACTCCTACGAACTGCCAGCGGGCCACCGCCTCTTTGAGAAGTTCAACGAGAACCGCATCACCCTGGGCGGACAAATCTTTAAGCAACGCGGCCGAAACATCAATTACACGCTCGAAGCCGAGACGTCGTCCGACGGCGACAGCTGGGGCGACTTCCGTCTGCGTGGTGAAGGCTTGTTGAAAGTAAGGTTTCTGGGCGACAGCCTGCGCCTCAAGGTGCACGGCAGCGTGACGGCACAGAAGCCCACCTTCTTCTACCGCACCTACCACTCGAAGTGGCTCTGGTGGGACTACGATGATCTGGACAAGCAACTGACGACCCGTCTGGGTGCGACCTTTTCGAGCGAGAAAACCCGCACGCGGCTCAAGGTAGACCTGCAAAACGTGGAGAAATATACCTACTTCGCCACCACGGCCAACCTGATGAAGAGCCAGAGCGGCGACTATTACCTCTACGATACCGACGTCCGTCAGTCGTCGAGCAACCTGCAACTGGTGAGTGCCACGCTCTGCCAGGACTTCACGCTGGGCCCGCTCAACTGGGAGAGCCAGGTGACCTATCAGACGTCGACCGACGAGGAGGTAATGCCCCTGCCGAAACTCTCGCTCTACTCCAACCTCTACCTGCTGTTCCGCATTGCCAAGGTGCTGCGCGTGGAGTTGGGCGGCGACGTGCGCTACTTCACCTCTTATTATGCCCCCACCTACAGCCCCGCGCTCGGCATGTATGCCAACCAACCTGAGGCCGAACGCATCGAGGTGGGCAATTATCCCATTGTCGACGTGTATGCCAACCTCCACCTCAAGCATACGCGCTTCTACTTCATGGCCTCGCACGTGAATTACAGCAAGGGTAGTAGCGGCTGCCAGTTCCTGGTGCCCCACTACCCGGTGAATCCCTTCGTCATCCGACTGGGTCTCTCCTGGAATTTCTTTAA
>CALZOH010000074.1 GCA_945827465.1 uncultured Prevotellaceae bacterium | reverse complement strand
CGCACTCCCCGCGGAAGCTTTTGCGACCCCCCGAAAGCTTGCCGCACCCCGCGCGCTAACTTGCAGGGCAGCGGATGGCCCTTCCTAAAACGAGCTGAAAAATTTTGAGAAAACCCGGCCGGGCGGGGCCGGGTGGTTGATTTTACTTGACGTAAAGATAGTGCAATGTGAGAGCAGGACAAAATGAAAAGCCGAAGGATTTGCATTTTTCATGCCGAACAGCAGCCTATCTTATCCAACGATAATTGCGTTTGGCCTCCTCGCGATAAATCAAGTTGAAGTGCCACCACTCTGAGCGCAGGGGCTTAAAGCCGGCTTTGCGCATGATGCGTCGCAGCAACTGCCGGTTTTGGGCTGCCCGGGCCGTCATCTTCTTCTGCTGCACCAACTGAGCCTCGCGGTCGATGTGGGAGAGGGCACTCATGTGGTCGACCAGCGAACCCATCTCGATGGTGTCGCCGCGCTCCGTACAGATGGTAATGTCTACGGCCATGCCGTAGTTGTGGAGGCCTCCGCCTCGGGCCGGATTGCTCACGTAGTTCTCCACGGGCGTACCTTTCACCTTGTCCCACATCATTTGCTGGATGTGCATGGGGCGGCAGGCGTCCATCACGATGAGGCTCCACTCGGGATGCTCCTCCTTGAGGTATCGCTGGGCCATCACCAGGGCCCGCGCGGCCCGGGGATGGAGAAAGGCGCGGTGGAGGTCTTCATAGAGCGTTCGCCCCATGAAGTTGTCGGGTCGGCTATACATCAGGCTCACCCGAATGGTGGAGTCGAGCGTCTGCACATCGACCATGCCCTGTTGCTGCATCGAAAGTTCGGTACGCGTAAGGCGTTGGGCAGCCTGCAGGGCGGTAGCGGCCCATAGCAGCAGGCCGAAAAGGCTGAAGCGAAGAAGAGAAGGTATCATAAGGCGTTCGAGCGAGGTGAGATTTCATGACGATGGAAGGCGCTGTCGGCATAAAGCAACAGCAGGGCACCATAATAGGTGGTCATAATCCATAGGCGGGAGTTCATGACGGGGCCGACAAACTTGTTCCAGGCCAGGCACGTGTCGGAGGCCACGAAAAGCAGGGCTCCGAGGGCCCACCACGGGCTCTCTTGTTGCAAGGCCAGCCACATCATCAGCAAAATCAGCAGGGCATAGACCGTGACGCCGGGCCGAAGAAAGTCGGGCGAAACGCAGGGAAGAATAGTGGGCAACATCCAGCCCAGCATCAAGACAGCCGGAAGGGCTGCCAGCCCCATGCGCCCCTTCCTCCAAAGCGAGAGGCGCGAGAGCCGATAGGCAAAGTAACCGGCAAAACAAGCTTGGGCCACAGCGAAGAACCCCATCTGGAGCAGAAAGTTGCCGGCCGCGCCGCCCACGTCGCCCAAGGCCGAAAAGAGGAAGGCGAAAGCCAACGGCCGCGGCAAACCCCATGAACCCACGAAGAGGACGAAGGCCGGGTAGGCCACCTTGTAAGGCAGGCTGACGGGCACGAAAAACACCACGGCACAAACCAGAAACATCACGGCCGCCAGCTGGTGGAGGGCTGCAGGCCGTGACAAAGAAGCGTGGCCCGACGACGTGGCGCGGGCCGCAGAGCGTGGCAACAGGCTACGGAAGATGTTCCTCATGCTCCTCAAAAGATTTTCGCAACTGTTTGCTAAAGTCGGAGGCAAAGATAAAGTCGTTGAGCCGCTGGTTATTCGACGAAAGAATCTCGCTGCTCGTCCCCTGCCATTCCTTATGACCTTGATAGATATACAGAATGTTCTCGCCAATGCCCATCACCGAATTCATATCGTGCGTATTGATGATGGTCGTCATATTATTCTCCACCGTGATCTCATGAATCAACTTGTCGATGACGAGCGATGTCTTCGGGTCAAGCCCCGAGTTGGGCTCGTCGCAGAAGAGGTATTTGGGCTGCATCGAAATGGCTCGGGCAATGGCCGCGCGCTTTTGCATGCCGCCGCTCAGTTCGGCCGGATACTTGAGTTGGGCGTCAATCAGGTTGACGCGGTCTAAGCACTCCTGGGCGCGCTTCTTGCGGTCCTTGTACGACAAAGGCGAAAACATATCCAACGGAAACATCACGTTCTCCAGCACCGAGAGCGAGTCGAACAGGGCCGAACCCTGGAACAGCATGCCCATCTCGCGGCGCAACAAGGTGCGCTCCTTCTTGTTCATCGTCACAAAATTGCGGCCGTCATACAGGATGTGTCCCTCCGTAGGCTCTAACAGGCCCACCAGGCAATTCATCAGCACCGTCTTGCCCGAACCGCTCTGGCCGATAATCAGGTTGGTCTTGCCGTCGAAAAAGCGGCAGTCGATGCCATGCAAAACTTTCTTGTCGGGGAACTCCTTACTCAGAGATTTGATTTCAATCATGTCACGAAAGAATTTGAGTCAGGAAAATATCGGAGAAAAGAATCAGCACACTGCTCGAAACAACGGCGTTAGTACTGGCCTTGCCCACCTCAATGGAGCCGCCCTTCACGAAGTAACCGTAAAAAGACGACACACTGGCAATGATAAAGGCGAAGAAAACAGACTTGATAACGCCCATCCAGAAATACCATTGCGTGAAGTCGTGCTGCATACCCGCCGTGAGGTCGGCCGGAGTGATGATGTGGCCCAGGTAGGCCGTCGCGTAAGCCCCGACCATGCCGGCCGAAACACTGAAGGTCACCAAGAAGGGAATCATCGTCACCAAGGCGGCAATCTTGGGCAAAATCAGGTAAGAGGCCGAGTTGACACCCATAATCTCAAGCGCATCGATTTGCTGCGTCACCCTCATCGTGCCCAGCTCAGAAGCAATGTTCGACCCCACCTTACCGGCCAATATCAGGCACATGATGGAAGACGAAAACTCCAACAGCAAAATTTCGCGGGTCGTGAAACCCGATACCCACAGCGGCATCCAGGCGCTCTGTACGTTGATCTTAATCTGAATACAGATCACGGCGCCGATAAAGAAGGAAATAAGCAATACAATACCGATGGAGTTAATGCCCAGTTGATAAATCTCGCTATAATACTTCTTGAAGAACATTCTCATCCGCTCCGGACGCTGAAACGTACGTCCCATTAAGAGCAGATATTTTCCCAAAGAATATAATAATGAATGAATCAGCATGCTGAATGGTTTTGCTTGCAAAGGTAGTGCAAGGCAAGCGCCCGACAAAATAAATGCCCCATAAATCAGCCGGCGCGTAAGCCGAATCGCCAAAAAGTAAACCCATTCTGACTTTATTCATGACAAAATCACTACTTTTGCGCTCACAATTCTTTCGGCGTAATCAGTAGTATGACAGAAATATCAGAAAAACCTGAAGAGATGCAAATGGTGCTCCGTACGGAAAACCTGGTGAAGAAGTACGGAAAGCGTACCGTGGTCAACGAAGTTAGCTTCAATGTGCGTCAAGGAGAAATCGTAGGCTTGCTGGGTCCCAACGGTGCCGGTAAAACCACCTCCTTCTACATGACCACAGGATTGGTAGTGCCCAATGGCGGAAAGATATTTCTCAACGATGAAGAGATTACGAAATATCCCGTCTACAAGCGCGCACACAGCGGCATCGCTTACTTAGCCCAAGAAGCATCGGTGTTCAGGAAGATGACCGTTGAAGAGAACATCGCGAGCATCCTCGAAATGACCGGCAAGCCTAAAAGCTATCAGCGCGAAAAACTCGAAAGCCTCATTTCGGAGTTCCGATTGCAAAAAGTACGCAAGAACCTTGGCGACCGCCTTTCGGGAGGAGAGCGCCGACGCACGGAAATAGCCCGCTGTCTGGCCATCGACCCCAAGTTCATCATGCTTGATGAACCCTTTGCCGGCGTTGACCCCATTGCCGTGGAAGACATTCAGCGCATTGTGTGGAAGCTAAAATATCGTAACATAGGCATTCTGATTACCGACCACAACGTAGAAGAAACCCTTTGTATCACCGACCGGGCTTACCTGTTGTTCGAGGGAAAAATTCTTTTTGAAGGAACACCCGAGCAATTGGCCGAGAACCAGATTGTGCGTGAAAAATATCTTACTACCAGTTTTGTGCTCCGCAAGAAAGACTTCTCCTCATCGTCTCCCGACGAATTTTAGAGGCCGAAAGGTCAAGACGGCTCGGTTTCCCATGCCAAGGGGAACAAGGCGCAAGTAGTAGCCTCGGTGGCTTCGGTAATGGCAGCCGGAGTAACTTGATAAATCTCTGCCAGTTTCTCAATGACATAAGGAATATACGACGGCTCGTTGCGCTTGCCTCTGAACGGGGCAGGCGTGAGGTAGGGAGCGTCGGTTTCGAGCGTAAGGCGATTGAAAGGCACCTCCCGAAGCACTTGCGGAAGCGTTGACTTCTTGAACGTAACCACCCCGCCTATGCCCAAGGCAAAATGACCCAAATGAAGCAAAGCCTGAGCCTCGTCGAGCGTTCCCGTAAAACAATGAATCACTCCTCTCAAGCGCTGCTCGCCTCGGTAATCGGAGAGCGCTTCAATCAATTCAGGGTAAGCATTGCGCACGTGAACCATGAGGGGCAGACCGTGGCGCAGGGCCATTTGTATCTGTGCATGAAATACCCGAATCTGTTCCTCTTTGCGTGAGGTATCCCAATAAAGGTCCAATCCCACTTCGCCAATGGCAATGAAAGGATGGGGCCCCTGAAGGCGCTCTTCCATAGCTCGCAAATCATCCTCAGGATGCTCTCCCAAATCTTCCGGATGGATACCGATCATCGGAAAACAAAGGCCCGGATAACGACTACACACCTTGACGGCCGACTCGGTGGAGCGAAGGTCGGTGGGAGGCAGAAAAATGCGGGTGGCGCCGGCTGCGCGAGCCCGTGCAATGACTTCGTCAAGGTCGTCGGCAAACTCCTCTCCGTAGAGGTGGGCGTGGGTGTCGGTAAAAGAATACGCCTCCATCAATATTTACGGTTAATCAGATGGGCGGCAAACTCCCATAAATGTTGTTTGCTGCTTTCGGGCAGTTCCACAGCCGTCAATATATCTTTGGCTTCGTTGAAATATTGATTGATGCGATCAATGCACAGTTCGCGAATGGAAAGGTCGTCGTACAAGTGCGTAACGGCCTGAATCTTTTCTTCTGCCACATATTCCTTGAGCTTCATCCAACGCTCCAGTTCCTGCCTTTGCGCTTCGTTGGCCTTCTGATAAGCATTGATAAGCATAAAGGTCTTCTTGTTGCAAAGAATATCGCCGCCGATACGCTTCCCGAAAATGTCGGGGTTTCCATACACGTCCAGCAAGTCATCTTGCAGTTGAAAAGCCAATCCCACCTTTTCTCCGAAATGATAAAGCCGCTCGGCGTCGTCGGCCGAAGCTCCTCCCAATACGGCACCCATCTTGATGGCACAAGCAATCAGTACGGAAGTCTTCAGCCGAATCATCTCAATGTATTCCGCCTCGGTTACGTCCGTGCGGGTTTCAAAGTTCATGTCAAACTGCTGTCCTTCGCCGATCTCAAGAGCGGTACGGATGAACAGCTCCATGATTTCGTGCTCCTCCGGTGATTTCACAGAAAGAATAAGCTGGCAAGCCAAAACCAACATGGAGTCGCCTGAGAGAATGGCCGTATTGTTGTCCCACTTCTTGTGAACAGTCTCTTTGCCGCGTCTCATGTCGGCCCGGTCCATCAGGTCGTCATGGAGCAAGGTGTAATTGTGATAAGTCTCTACGCCCAGCGCCGCATTCATCACCCGTTCGGGGTCGTTGCGGTACATCGAATAAGCCAGCAAGAGGAAAACGGGGCGAATGCGCTTCCCGCCCAGAGCGAGTACGTATTGAATCGGTTCATACAGTCCGGTGGGCTGGGCCGGATATTTCATGTTGGCGATAGCCACATTGACTTGATCGAGCAATTGGTTGAAGGAAGTCATGATTTGATGTTATTTGAAATTCTATGTCGGGATGATTAGTATCAATGGTCGAGGTGAAATTCAATGGGAAGAGTAACCTGTGCACGGATATTCTTCCCGTTGCGACGTGCCGGTAACCAATTCGGCATGAGGTGTAACACCCGGAGAGCTTCGTGGTTGAGTTCGGCCGACGCTCCTTTGATGATACGCGGGTCGGCAATGCTGCCGTCAGGCTCTACGATGAAGGCTACTTCAACCGTGCCTTCCTGGCGCTTCCGAATGCTGGCCGGAGGATAGACCATGGTAGCTTCTAACCAACGCATGAAGGCAATAATGCCTTGGGGAAATTGGGGGATAGAGTCAATGACCGATCCTGAGGTTTGCTCGGTAGACTCGGCCTTCCGAAGTTCTTTCTCCTTTAATAATTCTTCATCGGTTTTGGAAGTAAGGTCGTCTTTCCAATCGGGTTTCATGGCAATGTCTTCGGGATGAAAACTGATAGACTTCTTGACCGTTTCCAAATGATTGCTTTTTGCTTCGGTGGTTTGTTGCGGGGTCAGTGTGGGAATAGTTTTGAGGGATGAGCGTTGTACCGGAATGGCTTCTTTCAAACGGATGCCCTCCATTCGGGCAATACTTTCAATCGGGTCGATGGGTGGGTGGTAACTGCTTTTATTCAGATACCACCAGATGAACGAAGGGACGGCTACACAAAGATACAGAAAGAACATGACCACCAAACCAATGAAATACCGACGCCCGGTACGAGAACGGAGAACATAAGCTCCATAAGCTTTGTTCTTCTTCTGAAATACCAGATTGCACCAGTCGCGGGAGAATAATTCATTTCTCTTCATCCGATTCAAAACCGTTTCTGAAATATTTGCGGGATTATATCCTAAAACGTCAGTTTTGCCGTTATTCTTATGCAGCAATAGTTTTTATTGAATGCAAAAGTAACGCAGATAATCTAAAAATAGAGTAACTTTGGAGTCAAATTTTGGTAATTCATGAAAAAAGGTCGGAAACTTTTTGGAATCCTTTTCTTTATCGCCTCATTTTGTTGTTATGCCCAAGAGGGGACATCGGTCTTCAATTTCTTGAAGATTCCGGTTTCTGCGCATGTGGCAGCTTTAGGCGGTGACAATGTGTCGCTCAAAGTGGACGATCCCACATTAATTTTCAGCAATCCGGCGGCGGCCGCCCAAATCAACGACATGTCGTTTAATCTGAACTATATGACTTATCCTGGCGACACGAAGGTGGCAAGTGCTTCCGTCGTGAAAGTGTTCAGCGTGCGTCATACGGTAGGTCTGACGGCCCGATTGTTTAATTACGGTACAATGGATGAAACCGACGAGGAAGGAAATGTTCTCGGCGATTTTTCAGCCAAGGACATGGATGTGTCGGCTCTTTACAGTTATACAATGGGTAACGGTCTGGTGGGTGGTGCCACCCTTCACCTGATTCATTCCAAATATGCAGAATATACGTCAACTGCCATCGGGGTTGATGTAGGACTACATTTTTTCGATGAAGAAAAAGATTTTTCGGCTGGCTTGGTCATGAAGAATGTCGGCGCGCAGATTTCTTCCTTCTACGAAGATCAAACCGAACATCTTCCTTTTGATCTTCAGTTCGGCATCACTCAGCGATTTGAACATGCGCCCTTCCGAGCTTCCCTGACATTAAAGGACTTGACGCGTTGGTCAGACCATTATTATTTCAACCCGGAGGGAAAAAATAGCGTGGGCCGGAAAATATTCAATCACGTAGTAGCTGGTGTAGACTTCCTGCCGACAGAGAAAATCTATGTGGCATTGGGCTATAATTTCCGCCGGGCTAATGAACTCAAAGCAGCCGGTTCGGCTCACGGTGCCGGATGGTCGTTGGGAGCAGGCATGCAGGCTGCCCGTTTGAAGTTGGGCGTTTCGTATGCCAAGTATCACGTTGACGCAGCTTCTCTTTTGTTCAATATTTCTTACAGCTTATAATTTTATATCATCATTTCAATGAAAAAGATTACCATCGCCATTGACGGATATTCCTCTTGTGGTAAAAGTACGATGGCAAAGCAATTGGCCAAATCCATTGGGTATATTTATGTCGACAGTGGCGCAATGTATCGCGCCGTTACTTTACTGGCTTTGCGCCATCGGCTCTTTACACATGAGGGACAATTGGATACAGATGCGTTGAAGAGGATGTTGTCGAAGACCGACATTTCTTTTCGCTTGAATACTGAAACAGGCGCCCCCGAAACCTATTTGAACGGTGAGAATGTTGAGAAAGAGATTCGCACCATGGAAGTATCATCTCATGTGAGTGTTGTTGCTGCATTGCCCTTTGTCAGGGAATACTTGGTGAAGCGTCAGCAGAGAATGGGGCAGGAGAAGGGCATCATTATGGATGGTCGCGACATAGGTACTACCGTATTTCCTGATGCCGAACTGAAAGTGTTTGTGACGGCTTCGCCTGAAATCAGAGCCCGTCGCCGTTATGATGAACTCAAGGCTAAAGGACAGGAAGTGTCGATGGAAGAAATTTTGCTCAATGTAAAGGAACGTGATTACATAGATTCCCATCGCGAAGTGTCACCCTTGCGCCAGGCCGACGATGCAGTGGTGCTGGATAATTCATTACTATCACGTGAAGAACAACTCGTGTGGCTTCAGAATCTATATGCTGAACGTGCGGGGGAATAGAATCGCCAACTCATTGAACCGTGGATATCCAGATAGAAATTGACAAGGCTTCTGGCTTTTGCTTTGGAGTTACTACCGCCATTAGTAAGGCCGAGGAAGAACTTCGTAAGGGTGAGCCCCTTTATTGTTTGGGTGACATCGTACACAATGCAAAAGAAGTGGAACGGCTACAACAGTTGGGCTTGATTACGATAGACCATACGCGTTTAGCTTCATTGCGGGATGCCAAAGTCTTATTGCGTGCTCACGGCGAACCGCCCGAGACCTATGCCCGTGCTCGCGAAAATGGTATTAATATCATTGATGCAACGTGTCCCGTGGTTTTGCGATTACAGCAGCGAATCAAAGCGGAATATCTTCAGCCCTCGCGTCCGCAGATTGCTATATTTGGCAAACGGGGGCATGCCGAGGTCTTGGGATTGGTGGGTCAAACAGAGGGACAGGCTGTTGTGGTAGAACAACTTGGTGATTTGCAACAACTCGATTTTAACCGCGACATTAGTTTATTCTCACAAACAACCAAGTCACCAGATCAGTTCCGACAGATTGTAGATTACATCCGGAATCACATTCGACCATCGGCAAATTTCCGTTATTTCGATACCATTTGTCGTCAAGTTTCTGGACGCATGTCTGGCATGATACGTTTTGCTCAAAGCCACGATGCCTTATTATTTGTGAGTGGGTTGAAGAGTTCTAACGGTCGAGCTCTTTTTGCTGCCTGCCGCAGCGTAAATCCGAATGCCCATTTAGTGGAAGGTCCTTCGGATATTTGTTTCGATTGGTTCAAAGGTGTTGAAAGTCTGGGTATCTGTGGGGCTACCTCAACACCTACCTGGCTCATGGAAGATTGCAAGAATGCTATCTTGAACTATCGTCATGTAGAGGAGTGATTACTATCTATTGACGGAAGAAGGAACTTCAGCAAACAGCAGACATACGGGCTTAGGCAAACAAATGCTATCGGGCGTGAGCGTTAGTAAACCACTTTCGGGGTTACGGCTATATACTTCAATTTTATTATTGTCGCGACTGGCCACCAATAGATATTTCCCGTTAGGCGTTAATGTAAAATTGCGTGGATGGGCAGCCGTGGGTTGATAATCTTGCTTCGTGAGGTTGCCGGAAATGGAATCGACACAATAGATGGAGAGACCATCGTTTTGCAAGCGATGAGACGCATATAGGAATCTTCCGTCAGGACTCAAATGGATGTCGGCGCTACCATGGGCTGGAACTTCCTCGGCCATGATTGTTTGCTGAGGTGTGAGTGTGCCGTCTTGATAATTCATTACAACAAGGGTACCACTCAACTCATTGATAAGATAAAGGTATTTTCCGTGATGGCTGAAACAGAAATGGCGCGGTCCGCTACCAGTTTCTCCTTGGAAGACCAGAGTTTGATCGGTTAGATATGGTTCTCCTTTTTGCGCATTAGGATGAAGGGTGAAACGGTAAATGCAATCATTTCCTAAGTCGGTGACCAATAAGTAACGACCATCGGGTGTGGGGAGAGCACAATGAATATGGCTGATGGCTCCTTCGCGAAGTCCTTCAAAGGATAGGAATTGGTGTAGTTCTGGTCGTGTGCCATGGTCGTTAAGAGCAAAAATCGAGAGAGAACCACCACTATAGTTGGCTGTTACCACAAATCGACCATCCGTCCAAATGTTACATGGATCTTCACCGCCACTGTCGGTTGAAGAGGTGTAGGCCGAATGAGTGACCCCGAAAGTGCCGCTTTTTAAATCTATTTCGGTGGCATTGGCTGCAGCCTTTGCATCATGGTTTTCTGAAACGGAGTAAAGCAATTTGCGGTCTGGACTCAAACAAATAAATGATGGATTTTCTATTTGGCAATGACTGACAGGAATACTTTTGCCAGTTTGTTGGTCGAAGCGGTATAAGTAAACGCCGCGACTGTCGCAGTCGTTAGTGTATGTTCCAATTAAGAGAGATAATTGTGGGTCTTCTTTCGCCGCTTGATGACCGCAAGAAGTTATGGTTGATAAGGAAAGCATTCCAATGATAGCCTGATAGAAACTTAAACGAAAATTCATAGATCCTAAATAATGATGTTGGTAGAGTCTGGATTACACGTTGTCAAACGCGTTTGCAAAGGTAGAAATAATCTTCATAATGAAGATGCTTCTGAATGATGAAAGGTGGTAGGCAACAATTAATTTGTAACTTTGTCGGCGTTTAAACATATACTTATATATATTGTGGCACAACAAATTTTTGATATTCATCTTGGTGATACGTCTTTGTCGGATTATGAGATAATGGCTCCGGCTGGTTCTTGGGAATCGTTACGGGCTGCTTTGCAGGCAGGTGCTGATTCTATTTATTTTGGTATTGAAAGTTTGAACATGAGAGCTCACTCGGCTGCGCATTTTACAATTGATGATTTGCACGAAATAGCTCGTATTTGTTCAGAACAGAATGTGAAGACCTATTTGACCGTGAATACCATTATTTATGGCGAAGATTTGCCATTGATGAGGTCTATTTGTGATGCGGCTCGTCAAGCAGGTTTGTCGGCCGTGATTGCCAGCGATGTGAGCGTGTTGCAGTATTGTCGTAGTATAGGACAGGAAGTACATCTTTCTACTCAATTAAACATTTCCAATATCGAGGCCTTAGAGTTCTATTCCAATTTTGCTGATGTAGTGGTTTTGGCGAGAGAACTTAATTTAAATCAGGTGAAGGAAATCTCCGATGAGATACATCGACGCAATATTCTGGGACCGGGCGGTCGGTTGATGCGTATTGAGATGTTTTGTCATGGGGCCTTATGTATGGCAGTGAGTGGGAAATGCTATCTTAGTTTGAATAATCTTGGCTTTAGTGCCAATCGAGGACAATGTATGCAGTTGTGTCGACGTGGCTATGTGGTGACTGATCGTGAAACCGGTATGGAATTAGAAGTGGACAATAAATATATTATGAGTCCCAAGGATTTGAAGACGATTCGTTTTCTTGATCAGATGATGGCGGCAGGTGTGCGCGTATTCAAAATTGAAGGGAGGGCTCGAGGTCCCGAATATGTTTACACGGTAGTGCGTTGTTATAAGGAAGCATTGCAGGCTGCAATTGAAGGGCGCTTTACTGAGGAAAATAAGAATAGATGGGATGAACAATTATCGCGTGTATTTAACCGTGGTTTTTGGAATGGTTATTATTTGGGACAGCGATTGGGAGAATGGAATGCTGTTTATGGTTCCAATGCTACTGAAAAGAAAGTTTATGTGGGTAGGGGAGTCAAATATTTCTCTCGTCTTGGCGTGGCTGAATTTGTCATTGAGGCAGCTGAAATCAACGAAGGCGACCGACTTTGTATTACAGGGCCTACTACCGGTTTGATATATCTGACAGCTGATGATATGAGATATGAACTCCAACGCGTTTCAACAGCCCAGAAAGGATGGCATATTTCCATTAAAGTACCCGAAAAAGTACGTCCATCAGATAAATTGTTTAAATTGGTTTCGGTTACGAGGAATTAAATCTAAATCAGTCATAGGGAATATAAGATAGACCATTTCCTAATGAACCAATTTAAGATGGTATAAGGTCGAAAATGAAGGACCAATATTGACTCTGAGCTTCTTGGAAGTAGATGCTTGTTTTTTAGAAGTCGGATGTATGTTATTAAGAATATTTCTGTAACTTTGCAATCGGATTATTCAGCAGTTGCCTTATTTCTGAGGTAACTCCTTCTAAAGCTTACGGATCTTCGCCGTGTAGTCATGGATGAAACCGAGTGTTGAGAGAGACTGAGTTATCAGTCCGGTACAGCCAAGCTTTTTGTCTCGTGCCTGATTTTTTTATCGGACATGGAAGTTAAGATTTTATCAAAATGTAAGTTTTAGTAAGGATTTTATCTGTTATCTTTCCCTTAATAGTGTACAAATTTATGTGTGAGTTTAAACCCATTGAAGAGCATTGGTATGCTTTCCGTGTCTTACACAATCGTATTTCTGAAGCGAAGAACTTGTTTCAGAATGCGAATTACCCAACTTATATACCAATGAAGGTGGTGGAAAGTACAGATATCTATTATAATGTTACTTCAGTTACGATTCCTTTAATTCCCTCCTTGATTTTTGCACGCACGCCGATGGATTTTGCCATTAGATCGCGTCGTGATGCTTATGCTCCCATTACTCCTTATTGTAATTTGGGAACGGTTGAGCCTGCTGTCATTTCTGATGCAGAGATGCGAAATTTTATGTTTGTAACTCAAGTCGGTGCTGATAAGCTCAAGGAGTATCCTATTCATTTGGCGCAGGGTGACCGTGTGCGGATTATCGGTGGAGTGTTCAAAGGAGCGGAAGGCATCATTAAAAGAGTGAGTCACAATATGCGTTTTATTGTGACGGTTCAAGGTACAGCCGTAATGGTTAATAGTTATATTCCCAAAAAGTTTATAGAGAAGCTGTAGCATTGGCTATTTCCTTGTTTTATTAATCTGGTTCGTCAGACGGATTGTTTATCTTTCTGTCTGAAGTTTCATTATTTACTTGATTTTATTTAGTGTATTGACAAATTCAAAATATCAGGAAATATGTTGTCTGATTTTTTAATGCGAAACCGTTATCTGAGCTATCATTTAGTCTTGTTAATGGACCTGTTTCTGTCCGTATTGTCTACGGCCTTATCGTATTTATTAGT
>CALZOH010000073.1 GCA_945827465.1 uncultured Prevotellaceae bacterium | reverse complement strand
ACGCCATGTAAGCGGGATTGCGCCCCCGCAATTTCAACTTACACGCCATGTAAGCAGGTTTTGCGCCCCCGCAATTTCAACTTGCACGTCATGTAAGGCCCATTTTCGGCCGAAATTTTTCACCTGTCGGAGGCTGCATTCCCGAAGTTGGGCTCCTGCTTGCCCTTTCCCTTCCGCGTGAAGGGCTATTTTGACGCTGCCAAGGTGGGTTTCCACAGAAAAAATGTTCTACTTTTGCTCCTACTTTATCAATATACTCAAAAATACTATCGCTTATGACATCGTTCTTTTGCTTATCCCCCTCGGTGAAACCTCTTTTCTCAAAGTGGTTGTTGACGGTCGTTTTGTGTTGGTCGGCCACGACCGCTTCGGCTTATGGCCTGCGCAACTATTTGCAGCACTCCATCGGCCTCGACAGTCTGAAGCAGTGCCTGGTGATGAATCGTGGCTGGGTGACCTATCCGGCCTATACCGACCGTGCAGGCTGGGACCAGCTGACCGGCGAGTGCCGCGACCGGCTGATCAAGCAGGGTGAAGCCTATCTCGACTATACTTGGAAGGTGGTCAGGGCTACCGACTATCTGGAGTTTATGTATTCGGGCAACCGGCGGGTGATGGAGAACGCCTACACGGCCAATACCCATCCCTTGGCAGCATTGCTCATGGCCGAGCTCGCCGAGGGTAAGGGACGTTTTGTGAGGGATATCGCCAACGGTGTCTTCTTCTTCTGCGAAATGTCGGAGTGGTGCCTGTCGGCTCACTTGCCTCGCCCCTCGTTGCCTGACGAAACGAAGCCCTTCCTGGACCTGGGGGCTTGCGGTACGGCACAGATGTTGTCGTGGATCTACTACTTCCTGCGTCCTTCCTTGGATAAAATCCACCCCCGCATCAGCCGCCGTTTGGCCTCGGAACTCAATCGGCGCCTGCTCACACCCTACTTGGAGCGCGAGTTTAGGTGGATGGCCATGAAGGCCAAGCCCACTACGAGCGTCAACAACTGGAATCCGTGGTGCAACTCCAACGCTTTGCTTTGCTTCATGCTGTTGGAAGACGACCCCGACCGCCTGGCACGGGCCGTTTATCGCTCCATGGAGTCGGTCGACAAGTTCCTGAACTACGTGCAAGCCGATGGCGCCTGCGAAGAAGGGCCGGCCTACTGGGACGTAGCGGGCGGTAAACTGCTCGATTATCTGAGTCTGCTCTCCAGCATTACCGGCGGTCGGGTGAACCTTTGGGGCAATGAGCAGGTGAAACTCATGGGCGAATACATGGCACATGTCTATGTAGGCAAGGGATGGCAGGTGAACTTTGCCGATGCCACGGCTCGCGGCAACGGTTCTCCGGCCGTGGTCTATCGCTATGGTGAGGCCATCGGCAGTGATCGTCTCAAAGCCTTCGCGGCCCGCCTGTGTAAGGAACATCCGTTGAACTATCCGCCCGGCGGTACCGACGTTTACCGCACCTTCGAGACCCTGCGCATCATTCCTCTGATAGCTCAAAACCCGACCGACCATCCCGACCTGGAAAGCCTTTCCATCTGGTATCCCGAGACCGAAGTGTTCTGCCTGCGGAGCGACAACGTCTTCCTGGCTGCCAAGGGCGGATACAACGAAGAAAGTCACAATCACAACGACGTAGGCACCTTTATCTATTACGTCAACGATGTTCCCCTTTTTATCGATGCAGGAGTGGGCACCTACACCCGCCAGACTTTCGGAAAGGAACGTTATGGCATCTGGACCATGCAGAGCGAATACCACAATCTACCCCTCATCAACGGCTTCGGCCAGCAGCATGGCCGAAAATTCCGCTCGCGTAACGTCCGGGCCGACTTGCGTCGCGCCACCTTCAGCCTTGACCTCTCCGCCGCATATCCTGCCGGGGCCGGCATACAGAGTTGGGTGCGCAGCTATCGGTTGAACAAGGGAAGTCTCGACCTGCGCGAAACCTTCAGTCTTGACCAACCTCAGAAGCTGAACGAGATACATTTCTTGTGTTGGGGAAAGGTCGACGCTTCGCAACCCTCCAAGGTGCTGGTTGAAGCCGAGGGGCAGCGGGCCGAATTGACCTATAACGCTTCCGACTTCAGCCTTTCGGTCGATACCGTCACCATCGACGATACGCGCCTTTCCAACATTTGGGGAAAGGAAGTCTATCGCCTTTCGCTCAAAGCCAAACATCTTGCCAAGAAAGGAACCTACCGCTTCCTGATCACTCCCAAGTCGTGACCGCCACCCGGCCCGGTCGCTCCTTCGCCGGCGGCTTACTCCGTGGGCGGATGGTGAAGGTCGGGCTTGAGAAAGCCCTGACGTTGCGCGCGCAGAATGAGTTCAACCACGTTGTCGGTGCCCAGTTTGCGCATCATGCGCTTGCGATGGTATTCAATGGTGTTTTCACTTAAACAAAGCCGCTCGGCAATAGCCCGGCTGGTCTGTCCGCACGACATGAGTTGCAGAATGTCGAGCTCTCGTTCGCTCAAGAGCGAGACGGGAGTCTGAGCCTGCAGGGCTTGGTAACGGGGACTCCGATAGGTGAACCCGTTGATGCAGGCCTCAGCCGCCAACCGGAGTGAGGTGGTAGCTTCGCTCTTAAAGATGATGGCATCCACTTGCAACTCTTCTAACTCTCTGACCACCCAGATTTGTTCGTGCATGGTGTAGACCATGAAGCGCAGCCCGGGCGCCAGCCGGCGCAAACGGCTGATGAGAGACGTGCCCGACATGTCGGGCAACTCCAGATCGACAATGGCCAGCGTGTAGGGGTGGGCGCGCAAGGCCGATTTGACCAGGCTGAGGGCCTCTTGCCCGGAGTGGGCGCAGGTGCATTCTGCGCCCAAAAGAGGGCTGAGCAGGTCGGCTGCGCCGCGTGCTACGATGGGATGGTCGTCAATGATAATCAGTCGGGGCTTCATTTCAGTTGAATGGTCAGCGTGCATTGGTCGTCGTGCAGGGTTTGGGTGATGGAAGCATGAATGGCGTCGGCGCGTTGCTGCAGGGTGCGGCAGCCGGCCCCCTCGGAATGAAGGGTAAGGGCACCGTTGTTTTCAATGATCAACTGATGGCGGCGGAGCGTCACGCGGATGTATTCGGGCCGAGCATGTTTGCGGATGTTGGTGATCACCTCCTGCATGATGCGATAGAGTTGATAAGACACGTCGGGCGGGAAATCAATGCCCTCATCGGCCTGCAGCGTAGCCGTGGGAACGCTGCGCAGGTAGTCGGCCATGCAGTCGCGCAGATGGGCGTGGCGGAAACGCGGAGGCAATAGTTCGTGACTGATGCGCCGCACGTCGTCGTGGAGCTCGCGCAGCAGCGAAACCGTCTCGTCAGCCGGCAGTTGATCCACCTGCATGGAGAGTCCCAACAGGTCACCGGCAATGCCATCGTGAAGTTCGCGCCCCAAGCGGTCGCGCTCTTCCTCCACCCCGTCCAGATAGCGGCGCATGCTGCGCTGGCGGGCGCGGCGTCGCAACAGCACAACCGCCGCAACGAGCACGATGCAAAGGCCTGCGGCAATCACCAGCCATAATATCAATTGACTGCGTGAAGCTGAAAGACGGGTAATCTCGAGTTCCTTCTGCTGCGTATCGAGTTGCGCCGAAAATTCACTCAGTTGCTCATTGATGGTCGACCTGCTCACCGAGTCTTTCACCGAAAGCGCCATTTCGTAATAGCGGGTAGCCTCGTCCTCCCGGTGCAGCTGATGGCAGTTGCGTGCCATGGAGATATAAAGAGCGTCGAGAGGAATGACCAATCCCTGGCTGCGCAGCTGTAGCAAGTGCTGCTGAACATCCAGACTTTCCCGATAACACTTCATTTGCTGAAGAACCTGAGCCTTGGTTTCCAAGTATCCCAACGCTTCGGCCGAAGCAGCTCCCACAGCCGGTAACAGATCGTCGGCCTATCCGAATCAACAACGGGTTGTCGTCATGAGTGGCATTTCGTTGCAGGACGGACAGTTTGCCAAGATGCCGTTGGAAGAGGCAGTTGTCAATCGTGACTGCAACTATCTTTGTGGGGCCATAATGGATATGGGTGTCGCTCGCCATTATTATTCTCCGTTCTGTGGAAGTTCTACGTTGCGACGTCTGGAAATCGGCAACCAGATAACCGTTCTCAAGGCTTACCAGTTCTCGCGTTGTAATGCCTTAAACGAAGTGGTGCTGCCTATTGGCTCAACCTCGTTTACCCAAATAGATAAGGGAGCTTTCAATAGTGACAGTGCTTTGGTGAATATAGACATTCCTACTTCGGTTACCAATATCGGAGAGTATTGTTTTGCAGGGTGTCCACTACTCGAAAAGGTGGAGGTGGGCAGCCGGAGTTTGCCCTCATCGCGTGCAGAGACTACTGATGACGGCATTACGATTGGAGAGTGGGCCTTCAGTGCGTGCGATCGATTGTCGGAGGTAGTATTGGGCCCGAATGTGAAGACGATTAAAGCCTATGCTTTCTCAGATTGTCCGATGCTTACAGTCTTGACTTGCTTGGGCGTTCAGCCTCCTGTGGCCGATAAGAAAGCCTTCAGTGATACAGACGCTCATCATTGTACCTTGTTGGTACTGGAGGGTTATGGCGCTTTGTATTCAGCCGATTCGGTGTGGAAGGAATTCTTGGTGGAAGAGTGCGACTTGACAGGAGTTCATCAAATACATTCTGGTTCGACGGCCGTAGAAGTTGAGAGATATGACCTGAATGGGCATCGCCTCACACATCCCGTCAAGGGCATCAACCTGGTGCGTATGAGTGATGGTAGCGTGAAGAAAGTGCTCGTGAAGTAAGAAACAGGTACGTACATATATATAAGAAGGATGCTTCTCAATGTTTTGGGAAGCATCCTTCTTGAATATGGGCAGGTTGAGCTGCCTATGAAAAATTTACTTGCTCACCGCTTTTGCTGTGGCTTTAACGTTTTCGATGATAGCCTTTGAAGTAAAGGTGGCACCGGTGATGGCATCGGGCGTGAAGGTTTGGGCTTCTTTGAGCGTTTTGCCATTCCAAACCTTTAGCAGAGGCTTCATGAGTGGTAAGTACTCGGGAGTTTCTTCGTTGGGCGCTAAAGCAAGTCCTACAATCTTTTGTTGTTGGTCTACGGCAAGGAAGAGCGGAGTAGGTCCGACAAAGCCCCTGATTTTTTGTCCGTATGGATACGAAGAATAGATCTTTACTCCGTTCTTCAGTGTCCAAACAGCGTTATTATCTTTAGCGAACTTGTCGGTGTAGCCGAGTTTTTTGACAATGGCGGCCGTCAACTTGGGCGCGCTTTTGGCAGTCTTTTGGGCGTGTCCCGGCAATGCCAAAGCCCAACTGCCGATGAAGAGGCTGATAATTGTCAATGATGTTCTTACCATATTCTTTTACCTAAAAGGGATGTATTAATTCTTTTGAGTGAGTACGATGTCGGTAGAGATACCATTAGAGGTAGAGAGGCGGAGTACGGCCTTGCGTTCAGCACCGGTGGTGTTTGGCTCCAGCGTGATTTCCAATTTGTGGTTGCCGGATTCAAACTTGTTTTGGGGTAATGTTACCCAATCTGCTTCGGTGGTGAGAGTGGCCTGCTCTGCATAAATATTGAATTCTATGTTCTTTGTAACCTCATCCTTGGTGGCATTGAGCTGGAAGTTGGCACCTTTGTAGTCTTCGGTGGTTGTGCCGCTTGCAAATCTCACTTGTGGCAGGGTGATATTGAGCCAATAGGTTTGCATATACATGCGTCCTACACTACGATTGTTGCCGTTCACTTTGAGGTAGCCAATTCGCACATCTCCCGTAGTATTGGTGTTGAAGTAGATGGGGCAAACCAGGGTTTTGATTTCCTGGCTGGCAGTCTGGCGGTAAGAATAGGCGGGGTCGAGTATGATCCATTCGCCTTCGACTGTTGCCTTCCATGAGCGGCTGCTCACGAGGGTGAACGAGTCGACCTCTTGGTCGGGATATACTACATAGGGACCGTCAACAACGGGATAGATGCCCAATTCTTCGTAGGAGTAATCGCTGCCATTGTCGCAGGATGCTAATGCAAAGAAGGAAATCAGTAATCCTAATAATAATTTTTTCATGATGATATGGGGATAAGATTTGTGATATGTAAATAGGTGGATGGTTTTAGAAATGGCTGCTTCCGTCGAAACAGTGGGTGCAAATGCGTTCCTTGGGCAGGCCGATAGCCTTCACTAAAGTCTCGAGTTTATTAAAACGCAGTGAGGTAAGTCCTAAACGCTTTCTGATTTCTTCAACCATTCGTTCGTATTCGGGAGAACCAGTTTGCGAATAGGCTTCTAAGTTCTTGTTCTCATCGCCTTCGAAATCCTGAATGATGCGGCGTGTAATCAGTTCCATCGAGGAGCGCGACGATGTGAAGCCTATGAAGGGACAAGGATATACCAACGGCGGGCAACTGATACGGATGTGTACTTCCTTGGCTCCATATTCAAAAAGCACCTTGACGTTGTCCTTGAGTTGAGTTCCGCGCACAATGCTGTCGTCGCAGAACATCAGACGTTTGCCTTCTAATAGGGTGCGATTGGGAATCAGTTTCATCTTGGCTACCAATGAGCGGCGCATCTGAGTAGCGGGCATAAAGCTGCGTGGCCAAGTGGGGGTGTATTTCGTGATGGCACGGTGATAGGGGATTCCCTTGCTCTCGGCGTAGCCTAAGGCCACTCCAACTCCCGAGTCGGGAATACCGCACACGCTGTCAACTTCTGAATGGTCTTCACGTCCCATCTCCAGTCCGCAATCGTAGCGTACTTTCTCTACATTACGTCCTTCGTAGCAGGAATTAGGGAATCCGTAGTAAACCCAAAGGAAGGAGCAGATTTGCATATCCTTTTGCGGCTCTACCAAGACCTCGAAGCCGTCGGGATGAATGCGAACAGCCTCGCCCGGTCCCAGATCGCGTACACACTCATAATCAAGGTTGGGTAATGAACTTGATTCACTTGTTACTGCGAAAGCTCCCTCTTTGCGAGCCAACACGAGCGGTGTGCGTCCCCAATAGTCGCGGGCTGCAATGACGCCGTCTTCGGTGAGCAGTAACATCGAGCAGGAACCTTTTACGTGTTTGTAGACATTGCGGATTCCCTCAGCATATGTTTTTCCGCGGCTGATGAGCAGGGCAATTACTTCGGTGGGATTGGTTCCCGAGGAACTTTGTTCCGAAAAGTGTTCGCCTTCCAACAATAACTCTTGTTCGAGTTCTTTCAGATTGACGATCTTGGCCACCGTAACCAAGGCGAAGCGTCCCAAATGTGAGTAAACGATGATGGGCTGGGAGTCGTTGTCGCTGATGACGCCGATTCCGCTCGTTCCCTGGAATTCATCCAGCTCGTCTTCAAACTTATTTCGGAAATAACTGCTTTCGATATTGTGGATGGCTCTCACGAAGCCTTGTTCCTTACTATACGTGGCCATACCGGCACGCTTGGTTCCTAAATGAGAATTATAGTCTGTTCCATAAAACAGATCATTAATGCAGGGCTCAGTCGATATGACTCCAAAAATACCTCCCATATGTCTTATTTCAAATGTGGATGCAAAAATACAAAGAAATACTGTGCTAAACAGAGGGGAGGTATAGAAAAAACTCCCGATACCTTGGGCTATCGGGAGCTTTTAAGAGCGAGAAGATGCGGAGATTAGGGTTTGAGTACTTTCTTCAATCCTTTTGCTATTTGTTCGTAACCTTTTGCGTTGGGGTGGAGCCCTTCAACGAAGTAAGCCGGATCGATTTTTCCGCTGCCGTCTTTCAGTGTGAGGTAGTCGGTAAGGTCTACCAAGTCGGTATGGTCGTCGATGGGTAGCTTTTGTTCAATCAGTTGGTTGATGCGCGCTACTTTTTCTTCGCGTCCCTTGGCAGGATAAATTTTGATGACGTGAAGTTGGGCTTCGGGTTGACGCTGTCGGATGAGTTTGGCTAATTCGACTACTCCGCTGGAAATATCTTCTTCGGTGTCGCCGTAGTTGTTGATACCGATTACCATGCAGATATGTTTGGGGTGGCAGCCTTCGAGTTCGCCGTGATGGATGCGCCAGAATACGTTTTCAATGCGGTCCCATCCAAATCCCATGTTGGTGACGCGGCGCTTGCCAAAGAATTTCTCAAACGTTTTGTCGCCGTAGCAGAAGGAGGTAGGCTGTCCGCCCCAGAAGTGGGTAATGGAGTTTCCGATGAGCAGGATTTCGGGGTCGGTCTCGTGGTTGAGGCGAATTACTTCGTTGTGGCGGCGGAACCATTCGTAACATTGGTCGCGTCTTTGGCGAACGGGCGGATAGCGTTTCATCACCACGTCTTCGCTGAGCACTTCCCTCATCTTTTTCAAGAAGGCGTCGGCGTATTGGCGGTTGCCGATGTCGTTGGGATGGGCACCTTCGATCATGGCATCTTCGGTGAGGCCGATGTCGTCGCGGCTGACGAAGAAGAGGCCCTTCACGCCCTCGTTGAGCAACTGGCGATAGGCTTTGCGCAGCATGGCGTCGCCGTCGCGATAACCGCGGGTGATGTCCGGACGGAAGACGCTATCGGGCGAACCGCAGCATTCAACCAATACGATGGGGGCTTCACTTTTTTCGCGCAACTTGTGGACGCCTTCGGTCATGCGCTTGACGATTTCCTCGCCCATGGCGTGGCTATTGGGCATGGGGTCGAGTATGAAGGCGCGTGCGTTGATTTCAGACATGGCGTCGAAGAGGGGCGGTTCCATCAGTGCGGAGCCTGAGAATCCCAGGTTGACTACCGGATAATCCAGCTCACGCTGCAAGATGTTGGCCCACATCAGTCCCGGGCGTGAGGGCGATGCTCCATGAACGATGGAACTTCCGTAGATGACGATGGGGCGTTCGGCTGAGGTGTGAAGGAATTGGAAGGAGGCATCCTTCTGAACGCCGATGCGCATTGAGGTAACCGTGCTGTAAGGCGGCAGGTAGAGTTGGTACTCTAATCCTCGGTGGGCGAATTCCGGAATCTTGATGTCTTGGAAGGTAATAGTGATAGTATCGTCCGAGTCATTGCCGAAGTTCCACTTCATGTGGTTGCCGATCCAGTGGGTATTGCCATTGGCGTCGGTGGCATACAGGTCTACGCCGGCGTAACAAAGCGGGGCCATATTCTTGTAGCCGTATGATTTTTCCCGCGTGTATTTTACTTGGATTTCGGGCGAGGTGGTGATGAATCGAACGGAAAGTCCGGCGCTATTGCGCGACAAGTTCCAGACGGCTTTTGGCATCACCTCCTTAAAGCGTTCGGGCATGCGAGCGTAGCTTTTACCGATTTCTACATTCCAAGCGCGTCCGCTGATGTAAGGTGTGTCACACTCCAATGGATCATACCAAGTTCTTTGGGCCATACTGCTTCCTGTGAGGACGATGAACAGGAAGACTGAAAGAAGCATTCTAAATGATGTCAACATATAACGATAATAATTAATGGTTGTTTTTCTGGTGCGGCAAAGTTAACGTTTTTCGTCAAATCATTCGCGGGCGGACCTCAATAATGTAATTTTGAGTGGGGCTTGGTGTCGGATTTTGCTAATTCACTGCCCGGTTTTCTTACAAGAGCGAAGAAATCCGTAATTTTGCACTCAAAGTTAGAGAATGATGATACGCAAGAAAATGTTAGCTCCTTCGTTGCTGTCGGCTGATTTCGGACACTTGGCCAACGACATCGAAATGTTGAATAAAAGTAATTGTGACTGGTTTCATCTTGACGTGATGGATGGGGTTTTTGTTCCTAACATCAGTTTTGGTTTTCCCGTGATGGAGGCGATGAAACAGCATGCCCTCAAACCTCTCGATGTGCATCTGATGATTGAGCGGCCTGAGAAGTTTATTCCCGAGGTGCAGCGTTTGGGTGCTTTGGTGATGAATGTTCATCAAGAGGCTTGTGTGCATTTGCATCGGGTGTTGCAACAAATCAGGAATGCGGGGATGATGTCGGGTGTGACGCTGAATCCGTCTACGCCGGTCTGTATGGTGGAAGATGTGCTCGAAGATGCCGATTTGGTGATGCTGATGTCGGTGAATCCGGGCTTCGCCGGCCAACGCTTCATTGAGCATACTTACGAAAAGGTGGAGCGCTTGCGCGAAATGATTGATCGCCGCCATCTTCCGACCTTGATTGAGGTGGACGGCGGTGTTTGTCGGGAGAATGCGGCCCGACTTTATGAGGCCGGAGCTGATGTGCTGGTGGCCGGCAGCGCGGTGTTCCGTGCGCAAAATCCCGTTGAAGAAGTCGATATTCTGAAAAACTGCTAAGGTGTCTTTGCCTCGGAATTTGGATGGAGCTAATACGCTGCTTCTGTTTCTGGTTCCGTTCATGGCCGGTATCTGTGTGGCTGATCTTTGGCCGCTGCCGGGGTCGCTGATGTGGTTGGCTGCTGCCGCCTGGCTCTTGTTGGTGATCTATACCTTTTATTATATTAAGTACAATCGTTGCTCTTTTCGTTGTTTCCCTTTTTCTTTAATGCTTCTTATCTACTTCCTGTTGGGGGTGGGCGTGGAGTCGCTCCAAATGGGGCGGACCAATCAGGCTTGGCCATCGGCGAAGAAGATGTGGCGCGGCTTTGTGACGGAAACCCGCCTGAAGCCTCGCTCCGTGCAGTGTTCGGTAGAGCTGACCGCCGTTTTTGAAGCGGGTTGTTGGAGGTCGGAGCGCCGCAAGGTGATGGTGACCGTTGCCAAGGATTCGGCCGGCGGGCGCATGGTCCGCGACGGTGACGAGGTGGGGTTCTATGCCCGTGTCGACTCCCTGCGTCCCTGGCGCAAGGGTGGCTTTGATTATGCTACCTGGTTGCGGCGGAAGGGCTTTTCGGGCCAGGCTTTTGCCGGGAGCGGATGGGCGCGTTTCGAGGGCGGTGAGGCCGGTCATTGGCGGCATCTGTCGTGGCTGAACCGGGCACGGGTTGCCGGCTTGCGCTTTCGGGAGCGGCTTTTGGAGAAGTATCGGCTGTTACCTCTCGACGAGGGGCAGCGTCAGTTGGTGGCGGCTCTGACGCTGGGCAGTCGTGGGGGCGTCGATGCCCGGCAGCGTGCGGTGTTTGCCCAGAGCGGTGTGAGCCATGTGCTGGCTTTGTCGGGCATGCACTTGGGCATTCTGGTTTCTATGCTGCTTGTGCTGTTGCGCCCGTTGATGTCGCTGAGGCATGGGCGTGCGGTGGTGTGGTCGCTGCTGCTTTTGCTGATATGGGGTTTTGTGTTTCTAACGGGGATGAGTTTGTCGCTGATGCGTGCGGCTTTGATGTATAGTCTGTGGGTGCTGTTTGCGCGCGAAGGTTTGCAGTCGCAGTCGGTCCACAGCTTGGCGCTGGCTGCCTGGGTATTGCTGACGCTTGGGCCCGATTCGCTTTTTGACGTGGGTTTTCAGCTTTCGTTTGTGTCGGTGTTCTTCCTGCTGGTCTCCTTACCGCTGATGGAGGCCCTCGCGCCCCGTGGCAGGGTGGGCGGTTGCTGTTTTCGATTTGTGTTTATTTCGCTGGTGGCTCAGTTGGCTACTGCACCCCTGGTGGCTCATTATTTTCAGCAGCTCCCTGCCTACTTCTTGCCGGGCAATCTGATTGCGCTGCCTTGCACCTACTTGATATTAGGTGTCATGGTGCTCTTTCTGTTGAGTGGATGGTGGCCGTGGCTTCAAGGCGTGTGGGCGGAGATGTTGGGCCTGGTGTTTGGCTGGATGGAGGGGTTGCTGACTTTTCTGGCCGACCTTCCGGGGGCTGTGATTTCGTTGCCGCTGTCTGCGGTGGGCGTGGCGCTGTGTTATGCGGCCCTGGGCGCCCTTGTCTTGATGTTGAGAAGGCCTGTCGGGCAATGGATTCTTTGGCGAAACGCTCGGCGAGCGACGCAGGATTGATTGTGTAGCCAAAAAATGTATTTTTTCACCCCACTTGCACGGATTGCATTAACTTTGCAGGCGTTTTATTGAATTTGAAAAGACCCGTAGATGATGTCTGTACCATCCCCCCTATTGAAATCTTATTTGAGTGAAGATGCGCTCTGCCGCTGGCGTGAGCTGATTGAGGCGTCTCGCCGTATCGTTATATTCGGTCATGTTTCGCCCGACGGTGACGCGATGGGCGCCACGCTGGCGATGTATCATTATCTTTCGCGCTTGGGCAAGCGTGTGCATGTGATTGTGCCCAATGTCTTTCCCGACTTCCTGGCCTGGCTTCCGGGCAGTGACGCAGTGATGGTTTATGACCATATGATGGAGGCGTCGATTCGCACCATCAAACGCTCGGACCTGATGATTTGCATGGACTTCAACGCTGTTTCGCGCCTGGAGCGCATGGCCGATGATGTGGCTAACCATCGGGCGCCGATTATTATCATCGACCATCATCTTCATCCCGACGCCCGGGTCGACTTGCTCGTTTCCGACCCGGGGGCCTCGTCTACGTGCGAGATGGTCTTCTGCCTGCTCTATCAGTTGGACGGCATGGAGGCCTTCGACTTCGATATGGCTTCGTGCATTTATTGCGGCATGATGACCGACACGGGCAGCTTTACGTACAACTCCAATCGCCCGGAGGTGTTCTACATTATTTCCCTGCTGCTCTCCTGCGGCATTGACAAGGACCTCATCTACCGCCGCGTCTATCACAATTTCAGTGAGAGCCGCCTGCGCCTCGAGGGGTACATCCTCTATGAGAAGCTGGACTATGACGCCCTGCACCATACGGCGCTCTTTACGCTTACGCGCGACGAAATGGCCCGCTTTGACTTCAAGAAGGGCGATACGGAGGGCATCGTCAACCTTCCGCTCCAAATCAAGGGCACGCGCCTCTCCATCTCCTTGCGCGAAGACCCGGACCAAGGCCTGATTCGCGTTTCGCTGCGCTCGGTCGACGACTTCCCTTGCAATCAGATGGCGAAGGACTTCTTCAACGGAGGCGGCCACCTCAATGCCTCCGGCGGTTCGTTGGATATGACGATGGACGAAGCCGTCAGGCAGGTTCGCCGTGCCATTGAGGCTTACTCCGACTTGTTAAGCGAATGACGAGGCGATGTTATTTAATCAAAATAATCAGCTGCCGGCTGAGGCGGCTGACTTAAAATCACTAATTTTGCAAGCGTTATGAAGAAAATACTTTGTTTTTTGACCATCATTCTTTCGTTGGCAAGCGCGACCGCCCTGGTTTCGTGCGATGACGATGATACCTATGCCGAGAAAAAGGAGCGCGAGCGCGATGCCATCAATGCCTTCCTCAGGACGGGCGTCTGCGTGCTCGACCCCGAGTCGAAAGACACGGTGCTCCATGTTCCTCCCATCACGGTAATTTCAGAAGAACAGTTCTACC